>DXVG01000327.1 GCA_019409045.1 Clostridiales bacterium
CGGTGGCGCTCCTGGCCCGCAGCGACGGATTGCGGCTGGTGGGCGTGGCGCTCTACGGCTTCGGCTGCGGCCCGGTGTGGCCGATGCTGTATGTGCTGGCCGCGCGCGTGTTCCCGCAGCGCAGCGGCGCGGCCTACGCCACGATGATGCTCTTTACCATGGCGGGCAACTCGCTCTCCCCCGCGCTGATCGGCTCGGCGGTGAACAATGTGGATGTCACCTTCACGCTCTGCGCGGTGATCGCGCTTGTGGTGACCGCGGGCGGCTGGTACGCCTCGAAGCGGTATGAGCGCGCGCCGGGCGTTGACAACGGCGTGTAAACTTGTTATAATACCATTCATAATCTATCAAAAGGGGGAATTTACCTTGGACCCACTAGCGGGTCAAATCGTGCTTCAATTCGTCTTCATTGCCGTCAACGCGATCTTTGCCGCGACGGAAATGGCGCTCGTCTCTCTGAATGAAAACAAGCTCCGACGCGAGGCCGACGCGGGCGACAAGCGCGCCGCGCAGCTTCTGAATATCTCCGAGACGCCGACCACTTTCCTTTCCACCATACAGATCGCCATCACCCTGTCCGGTTTTCTCGGCGCTGCCTTCGGCGCGGACAACTTTGCCGTGCGCATCACAGACTACTTTGTCAACACCGTTGGCGTCACCGCCATACCCGCCGCCACCATCAACTCGCTGGCGGTCATCGTGGTTACGCTGATCATTTCCTATTTTACGCTGGTGCTGGGCGAACTGGTGCCCAAGCGCGTGGCCATGAAAAAGCCCGAGCAGATCGCCCGCGTGGTCTGCGGCTTCATCAGCGGCATGTCCAAGGTCGTGCGCCCCGTCAACTGGCTGCTCACCAAGTCCACCAACGGCGTTCTGCGCCTGATGCACATCAGCCCCGAGGATGAGGAAGAGGAAGTCTCCGAGGAGGAGATCCGCTACATGGTGGATGTCGGCGAGGAAAAGGGCACCATCGAGACCAGCGAGCGGGACATGATCGAAAACATCTTCGAGTTCAACAACATCACCGCCGAGGACGTCATGGTCCACCGCACGGACATGCGCTTTATCTGGATGGACTCCACGCACGAGGAGATCATACAGACCATCCGCGACAGCGGGCTTTCGCGCTTCCCGGTGGTGGGCGAGGACGCGGACGACGTAAAGGGCCTGCTGATCGCGCGCGATTACCTGCTCAACGAGGAGCGCGCGCAGAAGCTGCCGTTTGAGGCGCTGATCCGCCCGGCGTACTTCGTGCCCGAGAGCGTGCGCGCGGACGTGCTGTTTCGCAACATGCAGATTAAGAAGGTGCACATGGCCATCGTCGTGGACGAGTACGGCGGCACCAGCGGCCTTGTGACGATGGAGGACCTGCTCGAGGAGATCGTGGGCAACATCTACGACGAGACCGACCCTCTGGAGGCGCGCGAGATCACCGAGCTGGAGCCGGGCGTGTGGCGCGTTGCGGGCCACTGCGACCTGGACACGCTGCGCGAGCGGCTGGGCGTGGACATTCCCGAGAACGACGAGATCGACACGCTGGGCGGCCTGATCATCAACCAGCTCTCCAACGTGCCCGAGGACGGCAGCACGTTCGCCATCGAGCTGTACGGCATGCTCATACACGTCGAGGAGGTGCGCGACCGCCGCGTGGAGTGGACCACGGTGCGCATCCCGGGCAAGGAGATTTCCGAAACGCAGGATGAGACCGCAGAGGAGGATACGCGTGGCTGACGGCGACAAAAATACAAAAGTTTCGCATGCAAAGCGCGGCGCGATCGTGTTTTTCACGGTCGTTGCCGCGCTTGTGTGTGTTCTGGTCTTGCTGATTCTCCGGCTGACGGGCTGCATGGGCGGCGGCGCAGCGCCCTCCCC
>DXVG01000328.1 GCA_019409045.1 Clostridiales bacterium
GTATCTCGTTGACCAGCGATGACTTGCCGCTGCCGGACACGCCGGTGACGCAGGTCATCACACCCAGCGGGAAGCGCACGTCGATGTTCTTGAGGTTGTTGGCGCGCGCGCCGCGCACGGTGATGTACCCGCTGGGCGTCCGCCGCGCGGCGGGAACGGGCACCTTGCGGCGGCCGGAGAGGTACGCGCCGGTGATCGAACGCTCGCAGGCCATGATCTCCTGCGGGGTCCCGCAGGCGACGATCTCGCCGCCATGTATGCCCGCGCCGGGGCCGACATCCACGATGTAGTCGCTCTCGAGCATGGTCTCCTCGTCGTGCTCGACCACGATGAGCGTGTTGCCCAGGTCGCGCAGGGACTTGAGTGTCTTGAGCAGGAGCGCGTTGTCGCGCTGGTGCAGGCCGATGGACGGCTCGTCGAGTATGTAGAGCACGCCCATCAGGGAGGAGCCGATCTGCGTGGCCAGGCGTATGCGCTGCGCCTCGCCGCCCGAGAGCGTGCCCGACGCGCGGGAGAGCGTGAGATAGCCCAGACCCACGTCGGCAAGAAACCGCAGCCGCGCGTCGATCTCCTTGAGCACCTGCCGGGCGATCACGCGCTGCCTCTCGGTCAGCTCCACCTCCGCAAAGAACTTGCGCGATTGCAGGATGGACATGTCCGAGACCTCGGCGATGGACTTATCCCCCACCGTCACCGCCAGCGCCTCCCGCTTTAAGCGCCTGCCGCCGCACTCCGGGCAGGGGACGTGCGACATATAGCCCTCGTAGAGCTGCTTCATCGCGTCGGAGTGCGTTTCGCGGTAGCGGCGCTCGAGGTTGGTGACGATGCCCTCAAACGGCGCGTTGAACGAGCCGCCGCCGTCCTCGCGCCTGTACTCGAGGTGTATCTTCTCCCCGTGCGTGCCGTAGAGCAGCTTGTCTACCACGTCCTCGGGAAGCTCGCACACGGGCGTGTCCAGCGAAAAGCCGTACTTCTGGGCGAGCCCGAGCAGGTACATGCGCGCCATCGAGTTCGGCTCGGCGCTGTTCCAGCCCGACACCTGTATCGCCCCCTGCGCGAGCGACTTTGTGCGGTCGGGGATGACGGCGTTCGGGTCTATTTTGAGCAGCACGCCCAACCCCGAGCAGGTGGGACACGCGCCGTAGGGGTTGTTGAAGGAGAACAGGCGCGGGGTGAGCTCCTCGATGGATATGTTGCAGTCCGGGCAGGCGTAGTTCTGCGAAAAGAGCATGTCCTCGCCGTCGACGACGTTCACGATCACAAGGCCCCCGGCGAGCTTCATCGCCGTCTCCAGCGAGTCCGTCAGGCGCTGATGGATGCCCGGCCGCACCGCGAGGCGGTCGACCACGACCTCCAGCGTGTGCTTTTTCGTCTTGGCCAGCTTCGGCGGGTCGGTCATCTCGCAGATCTCCCCGTCCACGCGCATGCGCACGAAGCCCTGCCTCGCCATGTCCTCAAACAGCTTGGCGTACTCCCCCTTGCGCGCGCGCACTACCGGCGCCAGCACCTGTATGCGCGTGCGCTCGGGCAGCGTGAGCACCTTGTCCACGATCTGATCCACAGTCTGCTGGCGTATCTCCTTTCCGCACACCGGGCAGTGCGGCACGCCCGCGCGCGCGTAGAGAAGGCGCAGGTAGTCGTGTATCTCGGTGACCGTGCCCACGGTGGAGCGCGGGTTTTTCGAGGTGGTCTTCTGGTCGATGGAGATCGCGGGCGACAGGCCGTCGATGGAATCCACGTCGGGCTTTTCCATCTGCCCGAGGAACTGCCGCGCGTAGGCGGAGAGCGATTCCACATAGCGGCGCTGGCCCTCGGCGTAGATG
>DXVG01000329.1 GCA_019409045.1 Clostridiales bacterium
TGAACACCACGTCGGCGGCCTCGATGGCCGCGTCCGAGCCCATGCCGCCCATGGCAACGCCCACGTCGGCGCGGGAGAGCACCGGCGCGTCGTTGATGCCGTCGCCGACGAACACCAGCGCGCCCTTGGCGCTCTTTTCCTTTAAAAGCGCCTCCACGCGCTCCACCTTGTCCGCGGGCATGAGCTGCGCGTGTACCTCGTCCAGCCCCAGCTCCCTGCCCACGCGCTCACCCACGGCCTCGGCGTCGCCGGTGAGCATCACCGTCTTTTTGACCCCCAGCGCCTTGATGCGGCGGATGGCCTCGGCGGCGTCGGGCTTGACCTCGTCGGAGATCACAAGGTGCCCCGCGTACAGCCCGTCCACCTCCACATGCACGGTGGTGCCGACGTGGTGGCAGGGGTGCCACTTCGCGCCCAGCTCGTCCATGAACTTGGAATTACCCACGCACACGCTGCGGCCGTCGATCTGCGCGCGCACGCCGCGCCCGGCCAGCTCCTCCACCGCGCCGATGCGCTCCGGGTCGATGGCCTCTGCGTAGGCGTCGCGGATGGAGCGGGAGATGGGATGGTCGGAATAGCTCTCCGCGTACGCCGCAAGCTCCAGAAGCTCCGCCTCGGAAATCTCGTCGGGGTGGATGGCGGTCACGTTGAACACGCCCCTTGTCAGCGTGCCGGTCTTGTCAAAGACCACGATCTCCGCCTGCGAGAGCGTCTCCAGATAGCTGCCGCCCTTGACCAGTATGCCCTCGCGCGAGGCCCCGCCGATGCCGCCGAAGAAGCTCAGCGGCACGGAGATGACCAGCGCGCACGGGCAGGACACCACCAGAAAGATCAGCGCCCGCGTCCAGCCGCTCCAGTCGCCGCTGATCAGCGAGGGCACCACCGCCAAGAGCACCGCGGCGATCACCACGCAGGGCGTGTATACGCGGGCAAACTTGGTGATGAAGTTCTCGGCGCGGGCCTTCCTGCTGCCCGCGTTTTCCACGAGGTCGAGTATCTTCGCCACCGTCGATTCGCCGAATTCCTTCGTCACCCGCACGCGCAGAAGCCCGTTGAGGTTCACGCAGCCGCTGATCACGTCGTCGCCCTCGCGCACGTCGCGCGGCAGGCTCTCGCCGGTCAGCGCCGCGGTGTCCAGCGACGAGCGCCCCTCGAGCACCACGCCGTCCAGCGGCACGCGCTCGCCGGGCTTAATCACAATCACCTCGCCCACGGCCACCTCGTCGGGGTCCACCTTTTCCGCCTTGCCGTCGCGCTCGAGGTTGGCGTAATCCGGCCGGATCTCCATCAGCTGCGCAATGGACCGGCGCGAGCGCCCCACCGCGTAGGACTGAAACAGCTCGCCCACCTGATAAAACAGCATCACGAACACGGCTTCCGGGTATTCGCCGGTGGCGAACGCGCCCACCGTGGCGATGGACATGAGGAAATTCTCGTCAAACACCTGCCCGTGGGCGATGTTGCGCGCCGCCTTCCACAATACGTCCCAGCCGATCACGGCGTAGGGCACAAGGAAGGAAAGCAGCCGCCATACCCCTTTAAGCGGCGAAAGCGCGCAGGCGATGAGCAGCGCCGCGCTGATAAGTATCCGTGCAAGCATCTTCTTGTGTTTCCGGCTCATGGCTCCGTCCTCCTTCCGCCCGGCGCGTCCGCCCGGGCGCCTCTTTTAACGCACGATCTCGCAGTCCGGCTCCACCCTGCGGCAGGCCTTGACCGCCTTTTCCACGATCTCGTCAAAGCGCGCCTCGTCGGCGACGAGCGTCAATTTCTGCATCATGAAGCTCACCTGCACGTCCTCCACGCCCTCGATCTTGCGGATTG
>DXVG01000033.1 GCA_019409045.1 Clostridiales bacterium
CTTGCGGGCTTTCTCAACGCTCTGGCAGTCTGTTGACTTTGTCAACATCCTGAGGGCCCGCCTCCGGATTTGGAGGCGGGCCCTCAGAGCGCTGACAAAGCCCCCAAACGCAAAAATCACTTCCGAAGGAAGACAAGCGGAAGTGATTTTTGCTTCCTGCGTCAGCATCGCTTGCAAACTGCGGTCACTTACGTCTAAGTAAGCTCCCTTGTTTGCAAGCTCGCTTCCTTGGCTTGCGGGCTTTCTCAACGCTCTGGCAGTCTGTTGACTTTGTCAACATCCTGAGGATTGACGGGAAAACCCGTCAATCCTCTGCGCAACGAAGGGTTTAGCCCTGCATGGCGGCGTTGGAAGTCTCAACGCAGGCGGCCAGCGCCTCCGCGGGATCCATGCCACCGGCGGCCATGGTCGCGGCCTCCTCAAGCGCCTCGCGCACGGCGTAGGAGCCGGAGATGGTCGGCAGCGCGCCCGCCACCTCGAGGTTGGCCTGCACCGCGGCCAGCGACGCGGGCATCTCGGCAGCGAACTCCTGATAGGTCTGGCTCTGCTCCTGCGTGGTGCCGTAGGGCGAGAGGGCGTTCATGGCGATGGCCCACTGCGCGTTGTTCTCCGGCTGCAGGAAGAACTTCACGAATTCATAGGCGCCGCGGTTGGTCTCCTCGTCCTTGTTAAAGACGATGGGGCCGCGGTTCCAGCTCGGATACCAGGAGACGTCGATGGTGCTCGGCAGCGGCGCCACGGCGTACTCAAACCCGTCGGGAGTGATGTAGGGCACGCCCGCGCAGGAGCCGGAGTAGGAGGCGACCAGCTTGGCGTTGAAGTCCTCAGACCAGTAGTCGCCGGTCGGGCGCAGGCCGAAGTAGCCCGCCTGCACGTTCTGGGCAAACCAAGTCAGCCACTCGAGCGTGGACTCGGTGTCAAACAGCACGCACTTGTTCTCCATGTCGATGTACTCATTGCCGGACTGCATGATGAGCATGTGCATAAGGTCGGTCAGCGAGTCGGCGGCAAAGCCCGCGATGCCGTAGGTCTCGTAGATGGCCTTGGACTGCTCGGCCAGCTCCTCCCAGGTGGTGGGGGCGGCAAAGCCCATCTCGTCGTAGATGGTCTTGTTGTAGAAGAAGATCGGGCCGGTGGTCACGGCCGGCAGCGCGTACATGCCGCCGTCCACGAAGCCGACGGTCTCGGCCTTGATGGCCTCGGGCAGGGAGTCGTAGATCGCCTGCATCTCGGCGTCCTCGGAGATGTACTGGCTCATATCCACCACCAGTCCGTCCTCGATGTAGTCCGCCGCGGTGGAGGCATAGTTGAAGATGATGCTCGGGCCCACGCCGTTGGCCACGGCGTTGTACACGGTGTCCTCAAAGCCGGAATACGCCTGAGACTGCACGATCACCTCGTACTCGTCCTGGCTCTGGTTGAAGGCGTCTGCAAAGCCCTGCAACGCAGTCTGCTGATCGTCGGTAAACGTGTGCCAGATCGTGACCTCGGTCGCCGCCATGGCCGCGCCGCTGATCACGAAGATGAACGCCAGCACAGCCGCCATCATGGAACGAAATTTCATGGTTTTTCCCTCCTGTATCGTCCTGAGTTTCCCGGCAGGGGCGCGCATTGCGCCACCATTTATTTTAACGCACGCGGCGCAAAATGTACACAGTCTTTGTTGGAATTTTTGTAAAGAGTGCATTACGCCGTCAATCCTTCCGGCGATGCGCGTTGTACTTCGGCCCCAGCGCCGAGTACTGCCGCGCAATCCAGCGGCACACGCCGTCCAGCCCCGGATACAGCATCCGCTCGGAGATGTTGATGTAGTCCAGCTTGTCGCGGATCTCCAGCTTCACCTCGCGGGGGATGACGATCTTGTAGTAGTCGATGTCCTGCTTTTCCAGAATTTCGCTCAGCAGCACCTTCGGGTCGCTCACCACGGAGAACAGCGCGTACTGGTTGGCGATGCGGTCGAGCATGGATGCGGGCTCGAAAAACAGCGCGAACGGCTCCTCGGACATGGCGCGCATATCGGAAAAATCGCGCATTTCGCGCTCGAGCATCTCAATGGAGAATATGTTGCTGTTGGCGCTCTCCAGCCGCTTGCGCAGGCGCGAGGGAAGGCGCTTTTTGATCTGCGTCGCGTCCACGCACCAGATGGCGCCGTCGGTGTCGTAGGCGTCGGTGTCCTCGGTGGCGAAGTGGGCCGCCACCAGCGGCGAGTACGACCAGTCCAGAAGCCGCGTAGGCAGCCCGTAGTGCTGCGCCACCGGCAGAAGCTGCCAGAAGCCCCTGTACTGGGCGAGGTCCGCGTAGCCGTACTTGCGAAAGCTGCGAAACACTGCCTTCTCCAGCGACAGATCGTGCCCGCACACGCGGTTGAGCGAGGGCATCAGCGGCCAGCGCTTGTCCGCCGCGCCGCGATAGATGCGGTTGGCGCGGTATCGCATCAGCTTTGCGTCCCACACGTCGTCGAACACGGCGCGCTGCAGGTCGTCCCAGCCCTGAATGACGATTTCCAGCATGGCTCCCTCCGGAAATTGCGAAAATGCGACATTTGTTGGAAGTGTTCGACGCCCGCGCGTTAAATTCCTGCCGCGGATAAAGAAATTTCGCGCGCATATTGCAAACGCGCGCCGGCTTCACTATAATGAAAGGAGCGTGCAAAGCGCACAGAAACGGAGGAACATTTGCCCATGGATGCGAAACTGATCGTCCGCAAGGCTCTGGAAAACAAGCTGGTCGTCCCCGCGTTCAACATACCGCATCTGCCGATGCTCAAGCCCATCGCGCAGGCGATTTTGGACGAAAATTCCGTGGCGATGATACAGGTCGCGCGCCTGGAGTGGGAGAAGTTCGAGGCGCACAGCCTCGAGCGCGTCGCCGAGGAGTACGCAAAGTACGCAAAGAGCGGCCACACGCTCCTGCACCTGGACCATGTGCCGGTGATCGACGAGGACCATCTGGAGGTGGACTACCTGCCCATCATCGAGCGCGCCATTCGCGCCGGCTACCAGTCCGTGATGGTGGACGCCTCGCGGCTTTCGCTGGAGGGCAACATCGCCGCCACGAAGGCCGTGGCCGACCTGGCGCACGCCTCCGGCATCCCTGTGGAGGCCGAGCTGGGCGCGGTCATGGGGCACGAGACCGAGCAGGCCGCCATCCCCTATGAGGAGATCTTCGAAAAGAAGCTGGGCTTTACCACCGTGGAGGACGCCACCCGCTTTGTGCAAAACAGCGGCTGCGACTGGCTGAGCGTCGCGGTGGGCAGCGTGCACGGCGCAATCGCCGCGAACCTGCTGGACAAGAAAAAGCCCGCCGCGCGGCTGGACATCGAGCGCATCGCCGAGCTGGAGGCCGCGCTGAACATACCGCTGGTGCTGCACGGCGGCAGCGGCATTGAAAACCAGTACATCCTCCAGGGCATCCGCGCGGGCATCGCCAAGATCAACGTGGGCACGGAGCTTCGCCAGCCCTACGAGCGCGCCATGCGCGACCGGGGCGACGAGGAGTACGCGCGCGAGTGCGTGTACACGCGCTGCCGCGAGCTCATCCGCGACTTCCTGCACACCGCGGGCGACGCGGACATACTGGGAAAATAGCCATCTTCGAGCGCCCCGAGCGGTTTCGGGGCGCTTTTGGTATGTCTCGGCGATATTTTTTGCTTTGTATACTGGAAAATTCACAGACGATGTGGTAAAATGGTTTTGTATGTGCGGAGGCGATGTGTTTATGAACCGCATACAGGCGTTTTTGGACGCCCTTTCCGTCCGTGGCCTCTCCGCCGCGCTGGTGCATCGGCGGGAGAACATGCGCTATCTGACGGGCTACACCGGCGAGGGCTGTCTGTTTGTTTCCGCGAAGGCGCGGGCGATCCTGACCGACTTCCGCTATGTGGAGCAGGCCGCTCGTCAGGCGCCGGGGATCCCCTGCGTGCGCACGCGCGCGGGCAGGAGCGTGGAGGCGCTGGTCTCGGAGCTTCTGGCCGGCTCCGGCGCGGATGCGCTGGCCGTGGAGACGGATTTTCTCAGCCACGACGGCTTTGTGTCGCTGCAGGCCGCGCTCGGCGGCGCTCGCCTCGTTTCGCTGGCGGGCGTTCCGGAGGCGCTGCGCGTGCGCAAGGACGAGGGCGAGATCGCATCCATCCGCAGGGCCGCGGACATCGCCTGTCGCGCGTTTGAGCGCATGCTGGGCGTCATCCGCCCGGGCATGACCGAGCGCGAGGTCGCCGCCGCGCTCGATTACGAGATGCTGCGCCTGGGCAGCGAGGGCGCCGCGTTTCCCACCATCGCCTGCGCGGGCGAGAACGGCGCGCTGCCGCACGCGGAGCCGGGCGAGCATCGGCTCCAGATGGGCGAGCTGCTCACGCTGGACTTTGGCGCCACCTGCGACGGCTACCGCAGCGATATGACGCGCACGGTGGGCATCGGCAAGGTTTCCGCGGAGCTGAAGGCGGTGTACCAGACGGTGCTGGACGCGCAGCTTCTGGCGCTGGAGGCCATCCGCCCCGGCGCGGTGTGCGGTCAGATCGACGCGCTCGCGCGCGATCTCATCGACGCGCGCTATCCCGGCGCGTTCGGGCACTCGCTGGGCCACGGCGTAGGCCTGTATATCCATGAACAGCCCCGGCTCGGCATGGGGGATGGGACCGTCCTGGAGGCGGGCCATGTCGTAACGGTCGAGCCCGGCATATATATCTCGGGTCTGGGCGGTTGCCGGATCGAGGACATGGCGATCCTGACTTCGGACGGGTACATCAACCCCATCAGCGCGCCGAAGCACCTGATCGAGCTGTAACACCATACAAAACGTTTGAGGAGGCACTTTCCCCATGATCAACGCGAGCGATTTCAGAAACGGCGTCACCATCGAGATGGACAACGGCATCTGGACCGTCGTCAGCTTTTTGCACGTCAAGCCCGGCAAGGGCGCCGCGTTCGTGCGCACGAAGCTGAAGAACATCGTCACCGGCGCCGTCATCGAGCGCACCTTCAACCCCACCGATAAGATGGCGAAGGCGCACATCGAGACCAAGGAAATGCAGTATCTGTACAACGATGGCGACATGTATTACTTCATGGACTTGGACAGCTTCGATCAGCTCCCGCTGACCCACGATCAGGTGGAGGACGCCATCCCCTTCGTCAAGGAGAACACCAACGTCACCGTGCGCTTTTTCAAGGGCGCGCCCTTCAGCGTGGAAGCGCCGAACTTCGTGGAACTGGAAGTGACCGCCACCGAGCCCGGCTTCAAGGGCGATACCGCCTCCAACACCACCAAGCCCGCCACCGTGGAGACCGGCTTTACCCTGCAGGTGCCGCTGTTTATCGAGATCGGCGACAAGCTCAAGATCGACACCCGCAATGGCGGCGAGTACCTCGGCCGCGCATAAGCTTTTGCGCGCATGCGCAAGCTGAACGGGGTGGCCGTGCAGCCGCCCCGTTCTGCGTATCACCCAGCTTTGGGAGGCAACGTTATGGCAAACCTTATGGACAGGATCGGGTTCATCCGCGGGCTGCTGGGCAGTGTAGAGGTCGCGCCGGATTCCGCGCAGGGCAAGCTCTACGCGGCGATCGCGGACGCTCTGGAGGAAGTGAGCGCCCAGCTCGGCGAGCTGCGCGATGACCTGAGCGACCTGACCGATTTTGTGGAGAATATCGACGAGGACCTTGAGGACCTCGAGGCCGCCTTCGACGGCGAGGAGCGCGAGCCCTCGCTCGACGACGACGATTTTGACGAGGACTACGACGATGAGGATTACGGCGAGGGCGGCGCGCGAGCGGCCGAAAACGGGTTGCGCGTGCTCTCCTCCGACGCCGGGGCGGACGAGGGCCAGCCGCTGGCGGGCAGCATCTGCACGCAGTGCGGCAAGCTGTTCTTCGTCCCGCTTCGGGACATCAAGGAGGAAAACGAGCTCTATACCTGTCCGCATTTCCACAAGCCGGTGGATTTTGTGCCCATCCGCCCCGAGAACGCGCCGATCGCCAAGCCGTTCCGGGAGTAGCCCCGCGGCGCAGGAGACCCGCTTTCGCGCGGATGCTCAAGCTGTTTCTGCGCAATGGGCGGTTGAAGTTCTCCTCAATGGTGCATCTCAGAGGCGCCAAACCACGCGCAGCCGAACACGGATTGTTCGGCTGTGTTTTTTGGCTGCGCGGCGCTTATTACAAAACAGGAGCCGCGATACTGATGCGCGTGCGTCAGGGACGCGGTCCTTCTGATTCGCGGTCTGTTTCCATCGCAGGCGTTTGTGGCTTTCTGACTGCAATCGCGGCGCGTTACAGGTCCACGCGTTCATAGCGGCTTGCGGATATTCTATAGGCGAGCGTCAGGGTTGCTATGTAGCATGCGGCGCCGGTTATGGGGAGCGGCGCCTGCATCCGCAGGTGCTCCGGGCGGCAACTGTCGAGCCAGGCAAGCGCAGGTACATGCGCGCAGCTTTCCATCGCGACCATCAGAATCAGCATGGGGACGGCCGCGACGACAAAGGACTTGCCCACCTTATACCCGCTGCTGTAAAACGCCGTGGGGAATGCGAGGTCAAACAGCGCATACAGCACAAGCCCGAAGCCGTACCAAGCGAGCGTCGCATCCAGCCCCACGGGGTTGTTGGGAATGCGCAGTGCGCCTCGAAGGAACGCAAACGGAACGGAAAGGAGAAGCTGAAACACCTGCATCGAGGAGACCAGCAGGAATTTTCCCAGAACGCTCTCCCGTTTGGTCACGGGCAGGATCGACGTGTACCACGCGTCGTTCGTCTCCCGGGCGTTCAAAAACGCGATGTAGGAGCCGAGGCAGCCCATGCACGCAAATACGGCCGAGGTCGGATGCAGCGCGAGCCGCAATTCCTTATAGAGAAGCGTCGCCTTCCCAGTCGCTCCTTTCCGTGCGTAGCATGATTTCTTCAAGCGTGAGCGCGGTCGCGTCCTGCGGCGTTTTCAGGTGCTCAAAGGAGCGCAGGAACGCCTCCCGGTCCGCGCTTTGCAGCACTCGGCCGTTTCGGATGTAGGTGATGTCGTCGGCGCACCTGTCCAGGTCCGAGGTGATATGCGTGGAGAAGAGTATCAAGCAGTTTTCCCGGTCCACGATCTGCCGGAATATGTGCTTGCCCTTCGGCGCTATGCCCATGCCCGCCCGGTCCGGGTCGTAGCGGACGAGGTCGTTCAGCTCCACATCATATAGCCGCGCCAGCGCGTCGCAGTTGACGATGTACGGCGTCGATTCTCCCGCCTCCCATTTCGCCATGCTCTGGCGCGAAACGCCGATCCGCCCGGCCACCTCCTCCTGAGACAGCCTGTTGCGCTGCCGCAGCATGGACAGGTTGCGGGCGATGTTGTTTTTCTGCATTTTCACACCCCCTGACCGCCATCATACCCCTGTTCCGGCGGGGTTTCCACCAACCGCTGCGGACAAAAGATGTCATCGTCGGTTGCGCATGAAAGACAGCTTCGAACATATCTGTTCAAATGCGAGAGCGTCCCGCGCGTCATCGACCTGTTCGGGGCGCGGACTTTGCCGGGGTGCGGCTCAGTTTGAAAAGGGCTTGCAGCGGTCGGAGATCGAGGCCATTTTCAAGCGTCCCGCAAAGAGGACGGCGAGTGTGTGAACGCTTCACACACTCGCCGTTGGTTTTTATCCTCAAGGGCGCTTACAGCACGATGGAGGATGTGTACTCGACCTTGATGCCGTTGTTCTTGGTGCGCTGGAGCTTGGCCTTGTTGCCCAGCCCGTCCTCGAGCGTCAGCTTTTCAAGGTTGAACTTCTCAAAGAAGGTGACGGCCTCGTTCTCCACAAAGCCCGCCCAGTTTTTGCGAACCGCGGCCTCGCTCGTCTCGCCCGATTCCCAGTTTGCCGCGTGCACATTCTGCTTATCCATGATTCTACCGTCCTTTCCTGAACATGACGGCTCCTATCATAGCGCAGGCGCGGGCGCGGCGCAAGGAAGGTTGGGTAAAGGCGAAGCGACGAACCTTTGACATTCTCAGAGCCTGTCGTACTCGTTGCACATAGGATGCAGGGCGGGCTCGTCCTCCACGATGTCGCCGAAGCGGCGCGTGTCCTCGAGGAAGTAGTTGTCGGCATTGTCGTCGTTGATCGCCGAGACCTCGCCCGCGATGAGGTCGCTTCCGGGCGCGGGGCCGAAGATGTGGGCCATGTAGGGCGCGAGCGATATGCTGTTGCCGGGGTAGACCAGTATCTCCTCGCCGGGTTTGAAAGTGCGCAGTATGCCGTCCATGTAGACGTTCACGTCCGCGTCGGTCTGCCGGCCGGTGGCGGGGTCCACGCTCCACAAGAGCACGCGCAGCGGCCCGCCCGCGCGGTTGATGATGTCCTCTGTCTTGCTGACGTGATAGTGCTTGGGAAGCCTCTGGCCGTCGCGCATGACGATGTACTTTTCGCAGTAGGGGACGCCAACGCTGCTGTCCTCAATGCTGCCGTTGCGCACGGTGTAGAGCACCGCGCCCACGTTGCCAAAGTCGTCCAAGCCGAAGTCCGTGACGTCCCAGCCGAGCATGATCTTGCGGATCACATCCAGCCGGTCGCGGTTCTGCTTCCACGTCTCCATCGGCCAATAGGCGTACTCAGGAAGGCGTATGCCGTTGTCGTGCAGGTAGTCCTTTGCCCATGCGATTGCCTGATTGATCTGTGAGCGTTTCATTTTCATGCCTCCTTGCCGGTCGTTTGTGCGCGCGCGGCGCCGTCGATGGCCACCGACAGTGCCGCCACATCGCCAATAGCGTCCCCCAGCAGCGCGGGGACGACCTCGCAGGCGCGCCGGGCGGGGCCGAGCGCCTCCCGCTCCACCACGCGCAGCGCGTCCTCACGGAAATAGCGCTCGGCGCGGGCGTAGATGCTGCCGATCACGATGCGCTGCGGGTTGAGCACGTCCATCAAAAGCGCCAGGCAGCGGCCGAGCTGCTCCGCGCTGCGCCTGAGCACCGCGCGCATGGCGGGGTCGCCCGCGTCCGCGAGCTGCACCACCTCCCGCGCGCTCCTTCCCCCGGCGAGCTGGGCGATGCCGCCGCCGGAGCAGAAGCCCTCGAACGAGCCGCGCTTGCCGTAGCCCACCGGGCCGTCCTCCGCGGCGCGCACATGGCCGATCTCCCCCGCCATGTCGCTCGCGCCCGCGTAGAGCCTGCCGTTGAGGATCAGCCCCGCGCCAAGGCCCGTGCCGAAGGTGAGAAACACCATGTCCTCGCAGCCGCGGCCCGCGCCGAAGCGCCACTCCGCCAGCGCGCAGGCGTTGGCGTCGTTTTGCAGAAACGCCGGGGCGCCGACGCGCTCTTCGAGCCACGCGACGATGGGCACGTCATCCCAGCCCGGGAGGTTCGGCGGCGAGAGTATGCGGCCGCGCCGACTGTCGAGCGGGCCGCCGCAGCTCACGCCGATCGCCGCCGGACGCTGCTGCGGAGCATAGGCAAGCAGCGCCTCCAGAACGTCCCGCCAGGTCGCAAAATCGCGCGTCGCCACGGCATGGCGCGTAAGCACGCCTCTCTCCCCCGTGCCCGTGACCAGCGCGCACTTGGTGCCGCCGATGTCCAGACCCCAATAGAGCTTTTCCATGTCCGCCTCCGCTCAGCCGAACATGCGGCGCTCGACCTCCATGCAGAGCTGGTGGTAGAGCGGCAGGTGCTTTTCCTGTACCTTATAGGTCTGCGTCTCGTCCACGTCGAGCAGCACGTCGGCGAATGTAGCCATCCTCCCGCCGCCCCTGCCGGTGAGCGCGATGCAGCTTGCGCCCAGCGCGCGGGCGACCTGCATGGCGCGCACGACGTTTTCGGCGTTGCCGGAGGTGGAAATGCCCAGCAGCACGTCGCCCGGCCGCGCGTAGGCCATGACCTGCTGCGCGTAGGGCAGAAGCCCGTCCTGGTCGTTGGCCACCGCGCCGATGAGCGCGTTGTTCGCCGTCAGGTCTATGGCGGGCAACCCCCTTTGCAGGCATCGCGCCCAAGGCTCGCCGATTTTGTCGATCAGCGCCTCGGGAAGCGGCCGCTTGGACATGAAGCCCTTGACGAGCTCGCCCAGTATGTGCGCGCTGTCCGCGCCGCTGCCGCCGTTTCCGCACAACAGCAGCTTGCCGCCGCCCTCAAAGCAGTTTACGAGCAGGTCGACCGCCTCGTTCAGCCTTGCATGCATGAGAATCCCACCCCGTTGGTCTTTTCCATGACGCGCGCGTACAGATTCGGGATGGACACCTTGTGGTCCACCGTGAAGTGCCAGCCCCTGCCGCCGGTGCTCACCGGGCGGTTGACGATGTTCTTGCGCGGCCGGTAGTAGTAGTTGGGGTCGTCGTAGCCGATGGGCTTGCGATAGTCGCCCAGGTCGATCAGGTCGAAGTTCGCGGTGGTGATGTCGCGGTTCATGTGGCCGAGGTTGCGCGAGATGGACAGCGCCTTGAGAAACACCTCCGGCCCGATCACGCCCGAGCCGAAGTTCATGTACACGCCGCCCTCCAGCTCGGAGACGGAATGGCAGAACTTGTGAAAGTCCACGCCGCTGCACTTGCCGATGGCGGCGAAGTCCACCGTGGGATGCTGGTGGATGATGTCGGTGCCCAGCGCGATGTGATAGGTGGCCGGAACGTCGGCAAGGTAGGCCTGGTAGAGCACGCAGTCCTCCAGATGGGGGAACTGCTCCCTGTGTGCGTCCATGTACGCCGCCAGCGCGCAGCCGTAGCCGAGATCGCGCGCCGCGCCCTCCCGAATGGCCGCGTTCATCCACGCGCCGGTCTCCTCCCACATGCCGAAGGAGCCGTCCTCGATGGCGGTGGGCACATGCTCGGACGTGCCGCCCAGATAGCACATCTCAAAATCGTGTATGGAGCACGCGCCGTTCCCGGCGATGTGGGTCACGACGCCCTT
>DXVG01000330.1 GCA_019409045.1 Clostridiales bacterium
TTGTCTTGCGGGCTTTCTCAACGCCCTGACAGTCTGTTGACTTTGTCAACATCCTCAGCGCGGCGGGGGGACCCCGCCGCGCTTTGCCCGCGTCGCAAGAGCGACAATCCCGGGCGTTGTGGATAATTATTCCGCGCTCGGCTGCGCGGCCAGCACGTCGTTCATGATCTGCGTGCGCTCCTCGTCGGAGATGGTGGCCAGCGCCTCGTTGATCTGCGCGGTCAGCCCGCTGCCCTTGGCCACGCCCACGGCGATGGAGGTGTCCGCCGGGTCGGTCTCAAAGCCCTGTCCCTCGGCAAACTCCACATACGTCAGGTTCGGGTTGGTGGCCACGGCGCTCTCCGCGCCGGGGCGCTCGGAGACGTAGCCGTCGATGGTGCCCGCGCTCAGGGCCACGATCATCGTCGGGAAGGTGTCCATGGCGGTCTGCTTCGCAACGTCGGGGATCTGGTCGATCACGGTGTAGTGGAACGTGTTGAGCTGACCGGTGATCTTCGCGCCGGCGAAGTCGGCCAGGGAAGTGGCCTCGGCGTAGGCGCCGTCCTTGCGCACCACGATGACCAGCTCGCTCTCATAGTAGGGGTCGGTAAAGTCGATGGTGGCCATGCGCTCGGCGGTGGGGCTCATGCCCGCGATGATGACGTCGATGTTGCCCGACAGAAGCGAGGGCACCAGCCCGTCCCACTCGGTCTTGACGATCTCGATGTCGCAGCCCAGGTACTCGGCCACGCGCCTGGCGATGCGCACGTCGTAGCCGTCGGCATAGCCGCCGCCCTCGATGGGCAGGGAATCCTCCGTCTCCTCGGCCTGCGTCCAGTTGTAGGGCGCGTAGTTGCATTCCATGCCCACGCGCAGCGTCTCGGCGCAGGCGGCGCCGGCGACCAGCAGCGTCAGGGCGATCAGTGCACAAAGCAGCTTCTTCATGGGAAAGTCCTCCTTTACAGTGTTCCGTCAGATTCTGTCTCTGCCGGCCGGACGTGCAAAAAGCGGTCGCAGCCAGCGCCACGACCGTTTGATTCTACAGAAATAAAACTGTATCCGGCAATAGCGCTCCACCGTTCGTTCCCGAACCGTGACAGTCGGCCGGATATTCTCCGGTCGCCCAACGCCTTCCCCCTCAAGCGGGTCGGCGTTTCGGCGGCATCCCCTTTTGCGCGGGCTCACGGCCGCTTGAGCGGCTCCCCCGCGTGACTGATGAACAGCCGCGCCTCTAATTGCGTCCGGCTCCTTTGAGCCGTATATTTATCATACGCGCAAACGCTGCGCCTGTCAAGCCGCATCCTGCAATTTAACACAAATTCCCAATAAAAAGCGGCCGGGTATGCATCCCGACCGCAGAGAAATTGCATTTTCAGGCTCGCGCGTCCTCCCGGGACGCCGCCTCCAGCAGCGCGAGGCTTTCCTCCTCCAGGCCGCTGATGAGCAGCGTGGCGGCCGCGCCGCTCTGCGCGGGCGACAGGGAGAACCGGCGGGAGAACAGCAGAAGCAGCGAGTCGCGCCGCGCCTCGAGCTGCTGTGCAAGGCACATACCGCGCTCGGTAAGCCGCACCGCGCCGTAGGGCTTCTTCTCGGTCAGGCCCTCCCGGCCGAGTATGTCGAGCATGCGGTGCACCGACGGGCGCGAAACGCCCAGCAGCAGCGACACGTCCTTGGAGGCGATCGGCGCGCCGCGTCGGGAGAGCGAGAGCAGCGCCAGCAGGCAGCGAATCTGCGCGTCTGTCATGGTGTACCTCCTTTGCGTGTGGGGCGGGAAGCGTCGCGCTTCCCGCCCCGGCGGTCATTTTTCGTGGTGGCACGCGGAGCAACCTCCGCAG
>DXVG01000331.1 GCA_019409045.1 Clostridiales bacterium
GGACCTGCCGGAGCCAGGAAAGCACCTGGAAGGTCAGCATCGTGCCCACGCCCACCTGTATGCCGTGCAGGTCGTAAGGCACGCCGCGCTCCAGCGCCTGCATCTCCCAGACGTGGGAGAAGTAGTGCTCCAATCCGGAGGCCGGGCGCGAGACCTGCGCGTAGGCCATGGCCAACCCCGCCGTTACCAGCCCTTCGGCGATGGGCTGCACGGCGTCAGGGTCGCGGCTCATCAGCCGCGGCGCGGCGGCCATGATCTTCTTCAGCGACGCGCGCATCATGTCCGCCACCTCTTCGCAGTAGTACTCGCCGATGACGATGTTGGCAATGCGCCACTCGCAAACGGAGCAGTACTTGGCCGCCATGTCGCCCAGGCCCGCCCAGAGCATGCGCTCGGGCGCCTGCGCGAGGATCTCCGTGTCCAGCAAAATGAGGACGGGGGAGGCGTTGTAGAGCGTCATTTTGACGTTGTTGACCTCCATGGAGGAGGAGTTGGAGGCAAAGCCGTCCATCGAGGGCGCGGTGCCGACGATGCCGCTTTTGCGCTCCGTGGCGTGCGCGAACACCTTGCACAGGTCGTTGACCACGCCCGAGCCGACGCCGAGTATGAAGTCGCAGCTCGTATCAAAGTGCATCATCATCGAGCCAAGCTCCCACTCCGAGGGGGCGATGCGGTCGTGACGGCAGGGGATGATGTAGGTCTGGAAGGCGATTCCGGCGGCGGAGAGCACTTCCTCCACGCGCGCGCCCGCGGCGCGGTAGGTGTTGTCGTCGCACACGACGAAGGGGCGCTTCGCGCCCACGGCTTTGAGCGCCTCGGGCAACCGGGCAAGCGCCCCGCGCTCGACGCACAACCAGGGCAGGTCCACGGCGTGATGCTTGCCGCAGGCGCAGTCGTATCCGCCGTGTTTGGTCAGTTCTTCAAGGCTCATCGCGGAAAATTTCGGCATTGTGTTTCCCTCCCGTACAGCCCCGCCCCGCGCGTGCGGGGCGGGACAAAGCGCTATGTGTTACTGGCCGATGACCGCCTTGATGCGGCGCACGCCGGCGGAGGAGCTTTCCTCCTTTTTGATCTTGAAGGACTTGAGGTCGCCCGTGTTCTGCGCGTGCGGGCCGCCGCAGATCTCCTTGGAGAAGTCGCCCATGGTGTAGACATTGACGCGCTCGCCGTACTTGGAGGTGAACAGACCGATGGCGCCCTGCGCCTTGGCCTCGTCCACGGTCATCTCCTCACAGGTGATGGGCAGCTGCGCCGAAATGGCCTCATTGACCAGGCGCTCCACCGCCTGAATCTCCTCGGGCGTCATCTTGCGGCCGAAGGAGAAGTCGAAGCGCAGGCGCTCGGCGGTGATGTTGGAGCCCTTCTGCGCCACCTCGTTGCCCAGCACCTTGCGCAGCGCCGCGTGCAGAAGGTGCGTGGCGGTGTGCAGCTTGGCGGTCTGCTCGGTGTTGTCGGCGAGCCCGCCCTTAAAGCGCTGCTCCGCGCCCGCGTGGCTGGTCTGCTGGTGCTGCTTAAACCGCTCCTCAAAGCCCTTCTCGTCCACCTCAAGCCCCTTTTCGTGCGCCATCTCCATGGTCAGCTCGATGGGGAAGCCGTAGGTATCGTACAGCTTGAAGGCGCTGCGGCCGTCGATGGTGCCGAAGGAACCGGCGTACTTCTTCAGCTTCTCGCCGAAGTCGCGGATGGTCTCCAGCGCCTCGCGGAACTTCTTGACGTTTTCGATGATCTCGACCATCTCCGGCGTCGGGCGCAGCGTGGAGCCGACGTTCTGCGCCACCTGCATGGCCTCGGCCAGCTTCCTGCCCTC
>DXVG01000332.1 GCA_019409045.1 Clostridiales bacterium
AGATGTGTATAAGAGACAGGCGCAAGTGCATGGACGCGCTGCACATACTGCGCATACAGATGCTCGAACGGCTGCTGCCCCTGCACGCCGCGCTTGCGCACGCGCGCTTCGAGCCGCTTCGACAGGTGGGCGAGCGCGTCGCCTCCGGACAGGACGCGGCGGGCGCGTGGCGGGCGCTGCTGCCCTCGCTGCGCGCGCGCGGCGGCGCGCTGGATTGCCTGACGGAGGAGGACGCGGCCGCGCTCACGGCGCTGTTCGACGGCCTCGGCGCGGGCACGCGCGCGGAGCAGGAGGCGCTGTTTTCCGCGGCGCTGCGCGAGCTTGGCAGGCTCGAGGGCGAGGCGGCGCGCTCCGGCGCGGAGAAGGGGAAGCTGTATACCACGCTCGGCCTTCTATGCGGCCTGATGCTGGCGATCGCCTTTGTGTAGAGGGGGAAAGCGCGCATGGACATGGATTTTGTGTTCAAGATCGCAGGGATCGGCATACTCACCTCCGTCATCAGCATCGTGCTCACGCGCGCAGGACGCGAGGACGTGGCGATGCTCACCACGCTCTCGGGGCTGGTGGTGGTGCTTCTGATGGTGGTGAACATGCTGGCGGGCTTTTTCGACAGCGTGCGCGCCGTGTTTCAGCTCTCCTGATGGACGCGGTGCGCATCGCGCTGATGCTGCTGGCCGCAGCGCTGGCCTGCGCGACCATGCGCGTACACAGGCCGGAGCTGGCCGTGGGCGTGGCGCTCGCGGCGGGCGCGGCGGCGCTTGTGCTGGTGCTGCCGGGCCTGCGCACGGCGGCGGACACGCTTGCGCGGTTTGCGCAGGCCTCCGGCCTGGAGGACGGCGCCGCGCTGATACTGCGCGCCACGGGCATATCGCTGATCGCGGAGTTCGCTGCGCGGCTGTGCGAGGACGCGGGCGAAAAGGCGCTGGCCGGGCGCGTGGAGCTGGTGGTGCGCGTGGCGCTGTTTGCCATGGCGGCGCCGCTGCTCGTCGAGCTGCTTGATACGATCACGGAGGCGTTTTTGTGATCTGGCGCGTGGCGCTTTTGCTCATCGCGCTGCTCGGCGCATGCGCTCCCGCGGCTGCGCAGGGCGTGGAGGACGTCGTGGACGCGCTGGAGCTGGACGGCCTTTCAGACGTCGCCCAGGAGGCGGGCGTGGACGCGCGCGAGATGCTCCTGTCCCTCGCCACGGGCGAGGAGGTCTGGGACCTGGACGACCTGCTCAAAAGCGCGGGCGACGCCTTCCTTCAGGAGACCACCAGCGCCTCCGCCGTGGTCGCGGGGCTGCTGGTCCCTGCGCTGCTGAGCGCCATCGCGCGGCAGATCGCGGGGGAGGGGCGCGGCGCGCAGGCGGTGTCGCAGCTTGCGTATCTCGTGTGCGCGGCGCAGCTTGCGACGTACCTTCTGCGCCTGATCGCGCAGGCGGAGGCGCTGATTCAGGATGTGGCGCGCCTCTCGGACGCCGTGTTTCCCGTGCTGGCGACGCTTTTGTCGCTCTCGGGCGCGACATCGTCCGCGGCGATGGTCACGCCGCTGTCGGCGCTCGCGGGCAACGCGTTCTCCAGCGTGCTTTCGCAGGTGGGGATCAGGCTGTGCGCGCTCGCGGGCGCGCTGGCGGTGGCGGGGCACTTGAGTCCGCGCATACGGCTGGACAGGCTGTTCGCGCTCGTGCGCTCGGTGGTCAACTGGCTCACGGGCGTGCTGATGACGGGCTTTCTGGGGCTGTCCGCGGTCAAGTCGCTGCTGGGCACGGGCTACGATTCCGCCGCCGTGCGCACGGCGGCGGAATCGTAGCCCGTGC
>DXVG01000333.1 GCA_019409045.1 Clostridiales bacterium
AAGCCTCGCGGTAGAATACAAGTAGCACGCTGAGGCAAGCCCGTGCCCGTGCGCACCTTGGCAACTGCATATGGACCATATGAAACGCTTGCCGAGTTGAACCAGTTTCAGTATCGCGGGATATGTGTACGATGTGGAGACGGGGTTGTCTTATCTGCGGAACAGGGGCTATGATTGCGCGCTCAGCAGATTTATATATGCCGATATAGATTCAGGTGCAAAAAAACTGTTTGACCATTACCAATGCGCTGTAAAAATCACCCCCCCTTCATATTTCGTGATGCACATTTTTGGAAGGTGATTTTTGCGTCCGCGGGCTCTACTGGCGCGCTGCGTCCTCAGAGCGAGGCGCCGAGCTTTTCGGAGCGCGCAAGCGCGTCCGTTTTATCCACATCCCCGGCGTTCCACACGCCTGTGGCGAGCGCCTCGCCTGCGTTTTCCCAGCGCAGGTACGCGCACACGGCGCGGTAGTGCTCCACCAGAGGCCGCATGGACGCCTCGGCCTCGTCCGCGCAGGCGGCGAGCAGCACGGCCTTCTTACCGGAGCCGAGCAGGCGATCGTTGAGCGCGTAGAAGCGGTCGATGGCGGTCTTGAGCTGCGCGCTCATGCCGTAGTAGTAGAGCGGTGTGGCGAAGGCCACCGCGTCCGCGGCCAGCAGCCGGGGCGCGAGCTCGAGCATGCCGTCCTTTTGCACGCACGCGCCGCCGTTGCGGCGGCAGGCGTCGCAGGCAAGGCACGCGGCGATGTTCGCATGCGCGAGGTCGAAGCTCTCCACGGCGTGTCCGGCGCGGGACGCGCCCCGGGCAAACGCCTCCGCCATGCGATGCGTGTTGCCGCTGCGGCGGGGGCTGGATGTAAGCACGAGTATGTTCACGGCGCTTCCTCTCCTTGCGCGTTCTTTGCGGGCACGATCAGGCGCACCGCGTTGTGCAGGTTCTCGATTTGGACGCTCTCGGAGCCGGGCTGGTATTCGCCGTCGAGCGTCCAGGGCATGTCCGGCTCTGCGCAGATGCGCGCGCCGGGGGTGCTGATAAAGCGCAGCAGCTCGTGGTCGTAGCGCCGCGCCTGCAGCGCCGAGGCCACCCGCACGAGCTCGCCGAGGTTTTTGGGCATGCGCACAAACAGCAGCTCGAACTTGCCGTCGTGCAAATCCACGCAGCTCGGGTCGAGCTTGAGCACGCCGCCCATGGAGGTGGAGTTGGAGAGCGTTCCGAAGATGTAATCGTCCTCGAATCGCTCGGCGTCGGTCTCGACGGCGACGTGCCAGGAGCGCACGCGAGTCAGGTCCTTGGCGCCCTCGAATATGTACGCCAGATGGCCCAGCGCGTTTTTCGCGGCCTGCGGCGCGCCGTAGGAGGCGCGGGTAAAGATGCCGAAGGAGGCCGTGTAGACAAAGCAGCGGCCGTTGAACAGGCCCACGTCGATGGGCACTGCCGTCCCCTCGACCACGTCGCGGGCGGCGCGGGCGAGGTCGCGCGACAGGCCATGGCTCGCGGCAAGGTCGTTGGTCGAGCCCGCAGGTATGTAGCCGATGGGGACGTCCGCCCCGGAGCGAATCATGCCGGAGATGACTTCGTTGAGCGTGCCGTCGCCGCCGATGCACACCACGCGCGCATACTGACCCGCGCGCTCCGCCACGAGCCTTTCGGCGTCGCCCGCCGCGTCGGTCTCATACAGTTGCGCGGTCACGCCGTCCGCCTCCAGAAGCGCGAGCAGCTCGTCCAGGTGGCGGCCCGCCTGCCTGCGGCCTGCGCAGGGGTTGAGAATCACCAGTTGGCTGAGCATGGGGCCTCCT
>DXVG01000334.1 GCA_019409045.1 Clostridiales bacterium
GCACCGAGCCCACCAGTATCACAAATGCAAAGCCCAGCGCGACCACGCGCGTGGTGCTCAGGGCGTGTTTTGCGCCGCGTCCTTCAATCTTCATCGCAAAGCACTAAATCCTTTCCAGCTGCACGCTTGAGACAAGCGGCATGTAATCGGCGCGGGAGAGCGCCTCAGAGCCCTCGGTCATGCACATGGCGGAAGCCGCGGCCACGCCCATGCAAAACGCGTCCCGCAGCGTCGCGTCGGCGGCAAAGCCCACGCTGAGCCCGGCGACCATCGCGTCGCCCGCGCCCACGGTGGAGCGCACGGGGACCTTCAGCGCCGCGGCGCGATACGCCTCGTTCTCGCCCACGATGAGCGCGCCCTCCGCGCCCAGCGAGACCGCGACCACGCGCACGCCCCGCTTAACGATCTCCCGCGCGGCGTCGCGCACGGCGGCGACGTCCTTGAGCGGCCTTCCCGCCAGGTTCTCCAGCTCCGCGCGGTTGGGCTTGATCATCCACGGCTGCGCCTCTATGCCCGCGCGCAGCGCAGCGCCGTCCGCGTCCAGCACGCAGCGGCAGCCCTTCCCCTCCACGGCGCGCAGCAGCTGCGCGTAGTAGTCCTTCGGGCAGCCCGGCGGCATCGAGCCGGAGAGCACGAGGCAGCGCGCCCGCCCGGCCCGATGGACGATCAACTCGGTCATGCGCTCCAGATCGAGCGCGCTCACGGGCCTGCCGGACTCGTTGAACTCGGTCACGACGCCGCGCGCCCGGTCGAACACCTTCAGGTTCGTGCGGGCGCTGCCGTCGCACCAGATGAAATCATATGCTGTACCGCTCTTGAGAAGCCGCGTCTCAAACAGGCGCGCGCTGTCTTTGTACATAAAGCCCACGCATTCCGCTTCCTGCCCGAGCGCGGAAACGGCCACCGCGACGTTGAGGCCCTTGCCGCCCGCGTCGTAGCGCGAGGCCTGCACGCGGTTGAGCCCACCGTATTCAAAGCCGTCGATGGTGAGCATGTGGTCTATACTGGGGTTGAGACAAACTGCGCAGATCAAGGAATCCTCTCCAAATCCGTACTTTCGGCGAACAGTATATCATGTCTGATGTAAATTTACAAGGCAAGTCGAATTTTCTATATAAGAAATGAATATTCCGGCGCGCGGCAGGAGTTTGCGCGCGCGGGGCGAATTGTATGTGTGCGGAGGTGAAACGACATGAAGGACATACTCATGATCGCCACCGGCGGCACCATCGCCTCAAAGCCCACGCAGCAGGGCCTCGCGCCGCTGATGAGCGCGGAGGAGATCCTCGCGTGCGCGCCGGGGCTGTCCTCGCTGTGCCGCGTGGAGAGCTGTCAGCTTCTGGATTTGGACTCGACCAACATGCGCCCGGAGCACTGGCTGAAGATCGCCGCGTGCATCGAAGAGAACTACGCGCGCTACGACGGCTTTGTCGTCACCCACGGGACCGACACGCTCGCCTACACGGCCGCGGCGCTGAGCTACCTTGTGCAGCGCTCCATCAAGCCCGTGGTGCTCACCGGCGCGCAGAAGTCGATCTACACCGAGGACACCGACGCGCGCAGAAACCTCGTGGACGCCTTTGCCTACGCCTCGGACGCGCGCTCGCACGGCGTGTGCGTTGTGTTTGACGGGCGCGTCATCGCCGGAACGCGCGCGCGCAAGATGCGCACAAAGAGCATGAACGCGTTTCAGAGCGTCGATTATCCCGAGCTTGCCGCGGTGCGCGACGGGCGCGTGCTGCGCTACTTCTACGAGCCGGAGATGCAGCCCCGGCCCACGTTTTA
>DXVG01000335.1 GCA_019409045.1 Clostridiales bacterium
TTAACACAGTAAGCCCCTCCTTTTGCGCGTCGGTCTATTGCTTCTGCGGGGCCTGCGCCCCGCCGGTCGCCTCTGTCTGCTCCGGGGCCAGCTTTTCGACCACGGCCCATTCCACGCGCCGGTCGAGCACCTGCTCCACCGATATGCGCACCCCCATGCACTCCACCACCGGGCGCTCGCCGTCGGAGGGGATCTCCGCCAGGCGGCTGAACACCAGCCCGCCCAGCGTATCGCAGTCCTCGTCCGCGTCCAGGTCCACGCCCAGCCGCTCGCCCAGCGCGTCCAGCCGCGCCGCGCCGCTCACGCGAAGCCGCCCGTCGGGCAGGGCGACGATGTCCTCGTCGGCCTGGGGGTCAAATTCGTCGTATATGTTGCCCACGATCTGCTCGAGCAGGTCCTCCAGCGTGACGATGCCGCTGGTGCCGCCGTACTCGTCCACCACGATCGCCATGTGCTGCTTGCGCCGCTGCATCTCGGAAAACAGCAGATCCGCCCGCAGCGTCTCGGGCACGAAGTAGGCCGGGCGCAGCATCTCGCGCAGCGCCCTTTCGCGGCCCGCGCACTCGTTGAGCAGGTAATCGCGCGTGGTCAAAACGCCCAGTATGTTGTCCACGTCCTCCTCGTACACCGGAAAGCGCGAAAGGCCGCTTTCGCGGATGGTGGCGAGTATGTCCTCCGGGCCGTCCTCGATGTCGATGGCGGTCACGTCCTTGCGGTGGACCATGCACTCCTCCGCGGTGATGTTGTTGAACTCGAACACGTTTTCGATCATCTGCTTTTCATCGGCCTCGATCTCGCCCTTTTCCTGGCCGATGTCCACCATCATGCGGATCTCCCGCTCGGTGATGCGCTCGGAAAACGCCGCCGGCCGCACGCCGAACGGCTTGAGCACGAGCGCCGCCAGCCCCTGCGCCGCCAAGAGCACGGGCTTGAGCGCGCGCAGCGCGAAGAACGCGGGCCCCACGCAGCGCCGCAGCGTCTTCTCCGGCGCGTGCGCGGCGATGTAGGCGGGCGCCAGCGCCGCCAGCGCGGCGTAGGCCAGCCCCGTGAGCAGCCACAGCGCCGCGCCCGCCAGCAGCGTGCTCAAAAAATCAGACGAGATCAGCTCTCCCAGCCGCTCGGACAGCGGCGCGCCCAGCCACGCAAACGCGCAGGCGCACGCGCCCAGCGCCAGGAGCACAAACGCCGTGGACGGCCCGCCGAAGCGGTTTTCGCACGCCGCGACAAAGCGCGCCTCCCGGCTGTCCTCTTCGAGCGTGGATTCATCCACCAACTGCGCCGCGGCCGCCGCCGCGCGCAAAAACGCGCCGAGTACGAAAAAGACGATCAAAAGCACCAGTGAACCGAATGGGTCGGATGCCAAGCCGTATCCCTCCTTGGGTCGGGCGGAACGCGCGGGGCGCCCCCGCGGGAAGCGAACATGACGCTTCACAAAACATTATAGCACATTTTGGAAAAAAAGCATCTCATGATTGTAAAGGTTTTGTGTCAATGCGCAAGTTGTCATGACGCGTTCACAAATCGTCCAAATCTGTGGATTAAAATACCTGCATCAGGAGGTGTAACCGCGATGAAGAAGCTGTTTGCGGCGCTGTGCGCCGTGTGCGCGGTCTGCGGCCTGGCGCTGGCGGAGACGCAGATCGAGTTTTCCGAGGCGGGCGTGCGCGCCGGCGAGGGCGTGGCCGTGGACGGAACGACCGCCACCATCTCCCAGGGCGGCGTGTTTCGCATACTGGCTC
>DXVG01000336.1 GCA_019409045.1 Clostridiales bacterium
CGCAGGAGCTGGACGACTCCACCGAGTCCTGCCCCATCCCCCAGCCGGTGCTGGACCTGTACCGCGTGTACCGCCCCTCCCCGCTGATTCGCGCCTACAACCTCGAAAAGGCGCTGAACACGCCCGCGCGCATCTACTACAAGTTCGAGGGCAACAACACCTCCGGCAGCCACAAGCTCAACTCCGCCGTCGCGCAGGCGTACTACGCCAAGGCGCAGGGCCTGACCGCGCTGACCACCGAGACGGGCGCGGGCCAGTGGGGCACGGCAATGGCCGAGGCGTGCGCCGCCTTCGGCCTGGACCTGACGGTGTACACGGTCAAGGGCAGCTACAACCAGAAGCCCTATCGCAAGGACGTGATGCACACATTCGGCGCGGAGGTGCTCGCAAGCCCGAGCGACACCACAAACGCGGGCCGCGCCATACTCGCGGGCGACCCGGACACCACCGGGAGCCTGGGCTGCGCGATCTCCGAGGCGGTGGAGCGCGCGGTGAGCACGCAGAACTGCCGCTATGTGCTCGGCTCGGTGCTCAATCAGGTGCTTTTGCACCAGTCGGTGATCGGCCTGGAGTGCTACGAGGCGTTCAGGCAGCTGGGCGACTACCCCGACGTCATCATCGGCTGCGCGGGCGGCGGCTCGAACCTGGGCGGGCTGATCGCGCCGTTCATGCGCGACAAGCTGCGCGAGGAGGCCGATGTGCGCGTGGTGGCGGTGGAGCCCGCCTCCTGCCCCTCGCTCACGCGCGGCCGGTACGCCTACGACTTCTGCGACACCGGCAAGATCACGCCGCTTGCGAAGATGTACACGCTCGGCTGCGGCTTCATCCCCGCGGCGAACCACGCGGGCGGGCTGCGGTATCACGGCATGTCGCCGGTGCTGTCCAAGCTCTACCACGACGGGCTGATGGAGGCCACGTCCTACCGGCAGACCGAGGTGTTCGACGCGGCGGTGCAGTTCGCCCGCATCGAGACCATACTGCCCGCGCCGGAGTCCTCCCACGCCATCCGTGCGGCCATCGACGAGGCGCTGCGCTGCAAGCAGACCGGCGAGGCCAAGACCATACTCTTCGGCCTGACCGGAACCGGCTACTTCGACATGTCCGCCTACGCGCTCTACCACGAGGGCCGCATGTCCGACCGCGTGCCCACCGATGCGGAGCTGTCCGCGGCGCTTGAAAAGCTGCCGAACGTGGATATCTGAAATAAAAACGTCCCGGAGCGCCATGCGGCGTTCCGGGACGGATGCGCTTTTGGAGCGTATCTTACTTGTGGTCCACGGAGTACATGTACTCGATCAGGTCCACGACCTTGTTGGAGTAGCCCCACTCGTTGTCGTACCAGGAGACGACCTTCACGAACGTGTCGGTCAGCGCGATGCCGGCCTTCGCGTCGAAGATGGAGGTGTGGGGATCGCCCAGGAAGTCGGAGGAGACCACGGCGTCCTCGGTGTAGTCCAGGATGCCCTTGAGCTCGCCCTCGGCGGCCTTCTTCATCGCGGCGCAGATCTCGTCATACTTGGCGGGCTTGGCCAGATTGACGGTCAGGTCGACCACGGAGACGTCCAGGGTGGGCACGCGCATGGACATGCCGGTCAGCTTGCCGTTCAGCTCGGGGATGACCTTGCCCACGGCCTTCGCAGCGCCGGTGGAGGAGGGGATGATGTTGCCGGAAGCGGCACGGCCGCCGCGCCAGTCCTTCATGGACGGGCCGTCAACGGTCTTCTGGGTGGCGG
>DXVG01000337.1 GCA_019409045.1 Clostridiales bacterium
CCCGCGGTGTTGCGGTTCATGATCTGGCTGTAGGCGGCGTTGATCTCCTTCATCTTCGCCTCGGCCTCGGGGGAACCGCCGTTCACATCCGGGTGGTACTTCTTGGCGAGCTTGCGGTAGGCCGCCTTCACCTCGTCGTCCGACGCGCCGGGCTCGAGCCCCAACACCCGGTAGGGGTCCTGGATCATTGCTGTTCTCCTTTTCCATCCTCCGCCTGTGCGAAGGAACCGTCGCGCTTTTTGCGCACGGATATGTATTTTGCCCAAACGCCCGAGTAGAGCACGCTGCGCAGTATCTCCACATCCCGCACCAACGGCAGCACCTCGAACGCCTGCGTGCAGCGGCCGATGAGCATGGTCAGCGCGTTTTCCACCGTCTGTTCAAAGCCATCGCCCTTGAGTGCGGCGAGGGGGTTGTAGGCGCCGCGCTTTTCGTCGGCGGCGAGGTCGTCGTAAGCGTCCATGACGTATATAAAGCGCCCCAGGTACTCGCCCATCTCCCGCAGCGCGGGCTCCCACTGGTCGTGGTGGTAGACAAACAGCTCGCCCAGCAGGCGACCGAAGCAGTTGGCGGGCGCGTCCACGTCCATCTCCCGGCGCTTTTCAATGGTGCTCAACTCGCGCACGCCGCGTTCGATGGCGGCGCACTTCTCGCCCCGGCGCGCCTCCACGCGGCGATAGCTGCGCCGGAGTGTCTCCGCCCCGGCGCGGCGCACGAGGTTGCGCTCGTCCGCCCAGTCATCCATCAGCTTGTGATAGGCGAGCGCGATGTTCATGTCCGCCGCGTAGAGCGTGAACTCGTTTTCCACCCAGGCGTGCTTTTTGCGCGGGTGCGGGGCGCAGCGGTCCTCGCCGCACGACTCCTCCGGCTCGTAGAGCGAGGAGAGCGCAAGCAGCAGAAACGTCATGTCGAAGCTGAGCGTGAGCTGGCCCTTCAGGCCGTGCTCGCGGCGCAGGCAGCGGCACAGGCCGCAGTAAAACGCCTGAAACCGGTCGCGCTGGGGCTGCGTGAGCACCTCGGGATTGACCGTCACATATCCAAACATGTTACGCCTTTGCCTTGAAGGAGTGCTTGCACTTGCCGCAGGTGAGCGTGCCCTCGCCCGCGCCGCGCTTGAGCTTGAGCCACGAGCGGCACTTGGGACAGCGCAGGTACTTGAACTCCTTGCGGTTTTTGAAGCGCACGCGCGCCTGCGAGACGGACGTGCGCAGGCCCGCGGTCTTTCGCAGGTACCAGGCGTTCTCCGCGGCGCGCGCGGAGGCGTTGCGCGAGAACATGCGCACCAGCGCCCAGATCAGCAGCGCAAACCCCAGCCAGCTCAGCAGCGCGGCGTAGGGAATGAACATGGAAAGCACATACACGATCAGCGCCGTCCACACCAGAAAGCGGCCCAGCGCGTCCGCGCCGTAGCGGCCCTGCATGAAGCGCGCCAGCGCGTATTTGATCTTCTGAAACATGGTTTGCAGCATCCTTTCGTCTACAAAATGTATACCAAAACAGTATGCCCTGTCAAGGGCATGTTTATGAACATAGAATGAATATCCCAAAACCTTATCAGATTTTAATGTTGCGGACACGAGTTTGCGCGGCTATAATGGTGAAAGGGGAGGTGCGGCCATGGACGAGGTATGGATGCGCCTGGCGCTTGAGCAGGCGCGGGAGGCGCTGCGCGCCGGGGAGACGCCGGTGGGCTGCGTGATCGTGCGCGGCGAGGAGCTGGTC
>DXVG01000338.1 GCA_019409045.1 Clostridiales bacterium
CCCCTGGAGAGCGGCATGCGCGTGGGCGAGATCGAGCCGATGCCGCTCAGCGCCTTCAGGGAGCATGTGGCGCGCTCGCTCGGCGGCGCCGTGCGCGCCTACGGAAGCGCGGACAGCGTCGTACGCCGCGTGGCCGTGCTCGGCGGCGCGGGCGGGAGCTACGCCTCCATCGCGCTGGGCGCGGGGGCGGACGCGTTCGTTACCGGCGAGATCAGCTACCACGCGGCGCTGGACTGCGCCGCGGCGGGCATGTGCGCGCTGGAGGCGGGCCACGCCGCCACCGAGCACCCCGCGGTGGGCGCGCTGCGAAGCGGTTTACAAAACGCGATAAATGCGGTAGAATATAAGGTGGAGACTTTTGAGAGCGCACACAGGCCGTTCTTGTAATATGGGAGGAATGCTCGTGCAGTTGGATGATCTTTGGAACTTCATGCAGGTGGATATGGAGGCGGACAAGTTTGAGAACCAGATGCGGCTCTCGGCCAACCGCCAGAAGCTGCTCAAGCAGCGCAACTTCATACTCGAGCAGCAGAACAACATGAAGAAGCTGGAGGCCGACGTGGCCGTGATGCAGGACAGGCTCGAGGCCGTCGGCGACGAGGCCAAGCGCCTCTCCGGCGTGCTCGAGGGCATGGTCAAGGAGCTGGAGAGCTCGCCGCCCGCGGACGCGGAGGAGAGCGACCGCCGCGCCGAGGCCGCCGAGCGCCTGACCGAGACGCTCGCGCGCTACGAGCAGGAGCTTCTCAAGATGCGCAAGGACGCCGAGGCGCGCGACCGCCAGCAGAAGGAGATCCGCGTGCGCGCGGCCAAGACCAAGCAGGAGTACGACCAGCTCAAGCAGGTCTACGACCAGGAGTTCAAGCGCGACACGCAGAAGCTGGCCGCCATGCGCGAGAACATCGAAAAGGAGGCCGCCAAGCTCGCCCCGGAGCTTCTCAAGCGGTATCGGGCGATCAAGCAGCACTGCACGCCGCCGATGGCGAAGCTGGTCAACGGCCAGTGCAGCGGATGCTTTATGTCGCTGCCGTCGGCCACGCTGCGCGAATTGAAGCTGGGCGAAAAGACCGTGGAGTGCGACAACTGCGGCAGGATACTCTACGACCCCAAGTGACTGCGCGTGATTTTGTGAGGGCGCCGGGCGGCCGCAGGCGGGTCTCCCCGTCTGAGGAAAGTCCGAGCTCCGTAGGGCAGGGTGCCGGTTAACTGCCGGTGGAGGCGACTCCAAGGAAAGTGCAACAGAGATATACCGCGTCCCCTTGGGGGCGTAAGGGTGGAAAGGCGAGGTAAGAGCTCACCAGCGGCATGGCGACTTGTCCGCTCTGTAAACCCCACCTGGTGCAAGATCGATAGGGGAGCATATGCGGCGGCCCGTCGCGCTCCCGGGTAATCGCTTGAGCCCGCTGGCAACCGCGGGCCTAGATAGATGGCCGCCTAAGACAGAACTCGGCTTACAGACGCCGCTCACAATTTCACATAGGCTCCCCGCCCGTCGGGGAGCCCTTTTTGCGCCGCCGCGTGTAAAATTTGCGTCAAACACCGCGCTGCGTTTGACATCGCACGGCATTTCAGGTATAATTATTCGGAAGCCGCTCATGGGAGGCCTGTAAACGCGCGCCTGCGCTGCCTGCCCGTGGCGAGTATCGAGGACAGGAGGTGCAACGCGTGTACGCAGTCATTCAGACCGGTGGCAAGCAGTACCGCGTCCAGCAGGGCGACGT
>DXVG01000339.1 GCA_019409045.1 Clostridiales bacterium
GTGCACGCGCGTGGTCGGCGTGGACGCGTCCGAGGCCATGCTGCGCGAGGCCGAGCGGACGCTGCGCCGCGAGGGCGTGCGCGCGACGCTCGTGCGGCAGGACATGTGCCATCTGGCGCTGCCGCGCCCCGTGGACGCGGTGGTGTGCGCCTGCGACGGCGTGAACTACCTGCTGAGCGAGCGGCGCGTGCGCGCGTTTTTCCGCGCGGCGCGCTCGGCGCTGCGGCCGGGCGGCGCGCTGGCGTTCGACATATCCTCCCGCCATAAGCTCGAACAGGTGCTCGGCGACGGATTTTTCGGCGAGGAGCGCGAGGACGCCGCCTACCTCTGGCAGAACGCGCTGGACAGGGAGCGGCACGTTCTGCGCATGGACGTGACGTTTTTCGTGCGCGAGGCGGACGGCCGCTACCGCAGGTTCGAGGAGACGCATGTGCAGCGCGCGCACAGCGCGCAGGAGATATGCGCATGGCTGGGCGCGGAGGGCTTTGAAGGCGTGGAGGCCTTTGGCGACCGCACGTTTGCGCCACCCGCGCCCGAGGAGGCGCGCATACACTTTCTTGCAAGGAGAGCGTAGATGGACGTTTTACAGATGGACGGCATGTACAAACTTTCGCTGATGGGCGGGCAGGCGCGCGCGATCCTGATCGAGGGCACGCAGATGGTCGAGCGCGCGCGCAGGCTGCACGGCCTGTCGCGCACGGCCACGGCCGCGCTGGGCAGGACGCTGATGGCCACCTCGATGATGGGAAGCATGCTCAAGGGCGAGGACGAGAGCCTGACGGTGACCATCAAGGGCGGTGGCCCGATCGGCACGGTCATGGCCGTGGGCAAGAGCGACGGCTCGGTCAAGGGCTATGTGGGCAATCCCGAGGTGGAGCTGCCCCGCGCCGCCAACGGCAAACTGCCCGTGGGCGCGGCGGTGGGAAAGGACGGCCGCCTCACCGTGGTCAAGGACCTGGGCCTGCGCGAGCCGTATGTGGGCATGGTCAACCTCGTCTCCGGCGAGATCGCCGAGGACTTTGCCATGTACTTCACCGCCTCGGAGCAGGTGCCCTCGCTTGTGGCGCTGGGCGTGCTGGTGGGCGAGCGCGTGGAGGCCGCGGGCGGGCTGATCGTGCAGATGATGCCCAGCGCGAGCGAGGCCGCCATCGCCTCGGTCGAGCAGAGCGCGGGCATGTTCATGGACATCTCGGGCACGATGCGCGAGTATCATCTCAAGGGCTCGGTGACGCAGCTTCTTGTGCATTTGGAGCCGGAGATACTTTCGCAGCTCACGCCCGCCTATCGCTGCGACTGCTCGCGCGAGCGCGTGGAGCGCGCGCTGATCTCGCTGGGCCGCGAGGAGATCGAGGACATGATCCGCGAGCAGCACGGCGCGCAGGTGGACTGCCACTTCTGCGACAGGCGATATCGCCTGAGCGAGGAGGAGCTTCACGCGCTGCTGGAGAGAGCCACACATTGACCCGCAAATCGGAGGAGCGAATGGAGTTTGACCCAAAGGTCGTGCCCTTTGACAGGAGCGCGGCATATGTACACCACCGGGCGATGAAGAACCGCCGCGACAACAACGTCGTGGACGCGCTGGAACTTCTGCGCCGCGCGGTGGAGCACTCGCCCGACAACGACGAATACAAGCTGGACCTGGCGGGGCTTCTGAGCGAGATGGGCTGCCTTTCGCAGTCCAACCGCCTGCTTT
>DXVG01000034.1 GCA_019409045.1 Clostridiales bacterium
CTCCCGATAGCCGACGCCAAAGTCGCGCAGCGAGCCGTTCCCCGCCTCGCCCGCGATGCCGATGACCTCCTCCAGCGTGTCATAGGGCTTGCCGGCTGCCGCGAGCAGCACGTCGCCCGGCCGGAGTATGCCGTAGAGGCACAGCGCGAGCGCGTGCGTTCCCGAGGCGATCTGCGGGCGGACGAGCGCGTCCTCCTTCTCCAGCACAAAGGCGAACAGCTTTGAGAGCGTGTCGCGGCCGATGTCGTCGTAGCCATAGCCCGTCGAGGGCGCAAAGTGGCGCGCGGCGACGCGATGCTCCTGAAACGCGCGGATGACGCGGCGCGTGTTTTCGCGCTCGATCTTTTCCACGCGCGCGAACGCGGCGCTGCAGTCCTCCTCCGCGCGCCTGACCAGCTCCGCGACCTTCGCGGAGGGCTCTGGTATGCGAATGTTGCTCATGGGCGTGTGTTCTCCTCATCGTATTGCAATATTTCCTGCGCGATCTGCGCCGCGCTGCGCCCGCTCGCCGCGATCCAGCAAACGCGCGCGTCCCGCCGAAACCATGTGAGTTGGCGCTTGGCGTAGTTACGCGTGGCCTGCTTGAGCGTTTCCACAGCCTGCTCCATGGAGCATTCCCCGCGCAGCGCGGATGCGATCTCCTTGTAGCCGATGGCTTGCGCTGCGGTGGAAAACTCCGCCTCGTCGCGCATGAGCGCCTGCACCTGCTCCACCAGACCGCGCGCGAGCATGTCGTCTACGCGATGGTCGATGCGCGCGTAGAGCTCTTCGCGCGGCCAGTCCGGCGCGAAGATGCGCGCGTCAAACGGGCCGTCGCTTCGGCTTGCGTCCAGCGCGGCCTGCTCCGTCTGCGTGCGGCCCGTGAGGCGGTATATCTCCAGCGCGCGGGAGACGCGGCGCACGTCGTTGGGGTGCAGCCGGGCGGCGCTGTGCGGGTCCACCTGCGCGAGCATGTCGTGCAGCCGCGCGCGGCCGTCCGGCCCGTCGGCAATGGCGGCAAGTTCCGCGCGAATGCGCTCGTCCCCTTGCGCGGCAAAGCCGAGCGGGCGGGTCAGCGCGTCGATGTAGAGTCCCGTTCCACCGCAGACGATCGGCCGCTTCCCCCGCGAACGTATGTCCTCGATGCAGGCAAGCGCGCGCTCGCGGTAGGCGGCGGCGCTGAACTTGCGGCTGGGCGGCACGATCGCGAGCATGTGATGCGGCACGCCGCGCATCTCCCCGGCGCTCGGAATGGCGCTGAGGATGTCCATGCCGCGGTAGATTTGCATGGAATCCGCGGAAACGACCTCGCCGCCGACGCGCAGGGCGAGCTCGACCGCCACGGCGGTCTTTCCGGAGGCCGTCGGGCCCGCGACAATCAAAAGCTCCGGCTTGTTCAAGGCGCTCTCCTCCCGGGAATCCGTCTGGCGCGTCACTGTATGCGCCGGAACATGCGTTCGATCTCCCGCCGGGAGAACGTCTTGAGCACGAGGCGGCCGTGCGGGCAGGTCGGCGGCGCGCCGGAGGCCTCCATCTGCGCAAGCAGCGCGTCGATCTCCGAGCTGCTCAGCGCGTCGCCCGCCTTCACGGCTCCCTTGCATGCGCGCTGGAGGATCTCGTCGCGCCGGGCCTCCAGCGCCGCGGAGCCGAGGCCGGAGAGGCCGTCGATCACGTCCATAAAGCGTGGCGCAAGCTGCGCATGTCCGAATATGTGCGGCACCGCGCGGATTTGCAGATCGCGCTCGCCGATGGGCGAAACGTCGTACCCCGCGGCGCTGAGGGCGTCCATGTTCTCCTCGACCAGCGCCATCTCGCGCGCCGAGAGGCGCACGATCTCCGGCGTGAGCAGGCGCTGCGAGGCGCGGCCCTCCTCCACGGCGCGCACCAGCGCGTCGTAGCGCAAGCGCTCGTGCGCCGCGTGCTGGTCGATGAGCAGGAAGGCGTCCTCGCACTCGACGAGTATGTACGTCTTAAACAGCACGCCAATGACGCGATACGGCGGGTGCTCCGGCGCGCTCTCCGGCTGGGGCTGCGGCTGGGGCGGCGCGGCCTCGGGGCGTGCCAGCGGCTCGGCTGCGAAGAACGCGCTCTCGCGCAGCGCGGAGGCGTCGCCCTGCGCCGCCGAGCTCAGGCCGTGCCTTTTGCGCTCCGCCTCCAGAAGCTCCTGAAGATCGCTCGAGGGAGATTGCGCCTTTGTTTCAGAGACTTCGGTTTGTGTATTTGAAACTTTGGTCTGCTCAATTTCTGATTCGGTCTGTTTTTTAGAGACTTCGGTACCTGTATTTGCCATTTGCGTGGCGAGCGGGAGCCGTATCTGCTCCACCGTGCGCACAGGCCGCACCACTGCGGGCTTTTCTGTGCGGAAGGTGAGCATAGAGCCGCCGCCGAGCAGCGCATCCCGCAGCATGCTCTCCACCGCCATGCGCACCGAAGCCTCGTCGCGGAAGCGCACCTCGAGCTTGTTGGGATGCACGTTTACATCCACGCCGCTGGGCGGGAGCGTCAGCGTGAGCGCGCACATGGGATACATGCCGATGGTCACAAGCTCCCGGCACACGCTCTCCAGGGCCTGCGAAAGCAGGCGGCAACGCACGCTGCGCCCATTGATGAAGAACGCCTCGTGTTCGCGCGTCGCCTTGGCAAACTCCCCCACGCCCACGAGCCCCTTGAGCCGGAAGCCGCCCTCGAAGCGGTCCACCTCGCGCATGCCCTCGGCGGTATCCCGCCCATATACGGCGAACACCGCATGGCGCAGGTCGCCGTCGCCAAAGCTGTGAAAGACCGTGCGGCCGTTGTTGATAAATCGGAAGGATATGCCGCTCTCACCCAGGATCATGCGGGCGACCGCGTCGCTCACCAGCGCGCCCTCGTACTGCGGCTTTTTGAGAAACGCCCTGCGCACGGGGATGTTGAAAAACAGGTCGCGCATGATCACGGTGGTCCCCTCGGGGCAGCCCACCTCGCGCACGGTCATGTTCTGCCCGCCCTCCACGCTCAGGCGCACGCCGGACTGCTGCGCCTTTGCGCGCGTGGTCATCTCCACGCGCGATACGGCGGCGATGGATGGAAGCGCCTCGCCGCGGAAGCCGAGCGTGCGAATGTCGTCCAGCTGCGAGGCGTCGGATATCTTGGAGGTCGCGTGGTTTTCAAAGGCGAGCCGAACCTGGCCCGGCTCTATGCCGCAGCCGTTGTCGGTCACGCGCAGGTAGCCGATGCCGCCATCGCGGATCTCCACCGTCACGGACGTCGCGCCCGCGTCCAGCGCGTTTTCCACCAGCTCCTTCACCACCGAAGCCGGCCTTTCGACCACCTCTCCTGCGGCGATCCTGCCGACGGTGGCTGCGTCCAGTATGCGAATGGGCACGTTGACACCTCCCCTCTATATCCTTCGTGCCTTTTCGTTGAGCTCAAACAGCTTGTTGAGCGCGTCGATGGGCGTCATGCTCACCACATCCAGCGCGGAGATCTCCTCCACGAGGCGTATGGGCTCGAGGTCCTCCATGGCGAGCTGGCGGCGGCTTCCGCGACTTTTGTCGAGGATCGTCTTTCCAATGGAGCCGCGCACCTGGCCGTCCACCTCGAGCCGCGCCATGATCTGCCGCGCGCGCGCGATGACGCCGGCCGGAAGCCCGGCGAGCTTGGCGACGGCAACGCCGTAGCTGCGATCCGCGCCGCCGGGCACGATCTTGCGAAGGAAGATGACGTCCTCCCCCTGCTCGCGCGCGGTGATGCGGTAGTTGACCACGCCCTCGAGCTGTCCCTCCAGCTCGGAGAGCTCGTGGTAATGCGTGGCAAACAGCGTGCGCGCCCCGCACTTTTCGGCGATGTGCTCCACCGCCGCCCAGGCGATGGACAGGCCGTCGAACGTGGAGGTACCGCGGCCGACCTCGTCGAGCACCAGGAGGCTCCGGGGCGTGGCGAAGCGGAGTATGTTCGCCATCTCGCTCATCTCCACCATGAAGGTCGAGCGGCCGCCGTAGAGGTCGTCCGACGCGCCGATGCGCGTAAAGATGCGGTCGGTCAGCGCGATGTCCGCGGAGGCGGCGGGCACGAAGGAGCCCATGTGCGCCATCAGCGCGATGAGCGCCACCTGGCGCATGTAGGTGGACTTACCGGCCATGTTCGGGCCGGTGATGATCATCAGCCTGTGCTGCGCGTCCAGATGCGTGTCGTTGGGCACGAACTGCGCGCGGCCGAGGCCCTCCTCCACGACGGGATGGCGGCCGTCCACGATCTCGTAGCGCCCCTCGTCGTTGATGGACGGGCGCACATATTCGTTTTCCTGCGCGACGCGCGCAAGCGAGAGAAGCACATCCAGCGTCTTGAGCGCGCCCGCGGTGGCGTTCAGCCGCGAGAGCGCCGCGCGCAGCGTTTCGCGTATCTCGCAAAACAGCTGGTACTCAAGGCGCACGGCGTTTTCCTCCGCGCCCAGTATGCGCCGCTCCAGCTCCTTGAGCTCCTCGGTGATGAACCGCTCGCAGTTGGCCAGCGTCTGCTTGCGCACATAGCGATACGGCACCATGTCGTAAAACGAGCGCGTCACCTCGAAGTAGTAGCCAAACACGCGGTTGTAGCCGATCTTGAGGTTTTTGATGCCCGTTGCCTCGCGCTCGCGCTGCTCGAGTTTGGCAAGATATTCCTTGCCGTTTTGGGAGATGTCGCGCAGCTCGTCCAGCTCCTGGCTGTAGCCCGCGCGGATCATGCCGCCTTCGCGCACCGAAAGGGGTGCGTCCTCGTCGATGGCGCTGGACAAAAGCGCGGTGATGTCCTCCATCGGGTCCAGCTCCCGCGCGCACTGTTGGATGAGCGCCGCCTCGCAGGCCGAGGCCTCCTTCTGGACCAGCGGCACGATCTGCAGCGTGGAGCGCAGCGCGAGGCAGTCCCGCGCGTTGAGCGTGTCGTAGGCGATGCGGCTGAGCAGGCGCTCCACGTCGTAGACGCCGCTGAGCGCCTCGCACAGCGCGTTGGCCTCAAAGGGCCTGCGCGTAAAGCACTCCACCGCGTCCAGCCGCTCCAGTATGCGCTCCTTTTCCAGCAGCGGGCGCTCGATCCAGTCGCGCAAAAGCCTTCCGCCCATCGCGGTCTGCGTGCGGTCGAGTATGCCCAGCAGCGAGCCGCGCTTTCCGCGCCCCTGCGCCGTCTGGGTGAGCTCGAGGCTCTTGAGCGCGGCGCGGTCCAGCGTCATAAAGCTCGAGCGTGCGTAGGGCTTGAGCTCCAATATGTGCGCAAGCGCGTTTTTCTGCGTCTGCGTCAGGTAGCCCAGCAGCGCGCCCGCCGCGCACACGCACAGCCGGTTCTGCGCAAGGCCGAGCTGCTCGAGGTCCGCATGAAAGTGCTCGCGCAGGCGCTTTGCCGCCTGTGCGTAATCAAACAGCGCATCCTCGAGCGGTTCCACGCGCGCGGAGCCCTCCGGAAGGCAGGCGGCGAGCGCCTCCACATCGTTTGCGAGCATTTCGCGCGGCTGTATGCGCGCGAGCTCGTCGGCGATGTAGAGGCGCGCGTCCTCCAGCGCGAAGTATCGAAACTCACCGGTGGATACGTCTGCAAACGCCACGCCCGCGCGCTTGCCGCGCAGGAAGGCGCACAGTATGTAGCTCGGGCGCGTGTCCTCGAGCATGTTGGACTCGATGACCGTGCCCGGCGTCACCACGCGGATCACCTCGCGCTCGACGAGCCCCTTGGTGGTCGCCGGGTCGCTCATCTGCTCGCAAATGGCCACCTTGTAGCCCTTTTCGATCAGGCGCGCAAGGTATGTGTCCACCGCGTGAAAGGGCACGCCGCACATGGGCGCGCGTTCAGACAGACCGCAGTCTTTTCCCGTGAGCGTGAGCTCCAGCTCCCGGGAGACGAGCAGCGCGTCGTCAAAGAACATCTCGTAAAAATCGCCCAGGCGGAAAAAGAGTATGGCGTCCTTGTACTGCTCCTTGATGCGCAAATACTGCTGCATCATCGGCGAGACGGCCATGTTCCATCACCTCGCATTCATGCGTCGGCGCAAAGCCGCCGCTCAGTGCGTCGTATGGCAGCCGGCGCAGGAGGAACAGCTCCCGCCGCAGCCGCCGTTCTCCTCGGGCATGCGGCCCGTGACGATGAACTGGAGCACCTGATTGACCTGATTGATCAGCTCCGAAAACGCCGCGCGCGCCTCGTTCATGGCCACTATGTCCTCCATCGCGTTGAGCGCGCTCTGCGTCTGGTCCATCTCGTCCGAAAGGCGCTTGAGAACGGCCGAATCCGGGTTCTCCTGCGAAAGCAGCTCCTGTATCTGCGTGCGCGCGTCGATGTACTTTTGCATCATCTCGGCGGCCTCGCGGTTCTCAGCGGCCTTCTCCTCCGCCGCCTTCATCGCCTGGAATGCCTCGCTCTCGATCAGCGCCTGGCCAAGCTCCCGCGTCTTTTGAAATACTGCGTCCATGGCTTCAAACCTCCGTAATCATTCTTCCGCGCAGCGTGTTTTTGCCCGCGGAGTCTATCTCTACATCCACCAACTGGCCGATCAGGTCGGCATTTCCCGGGAAATTCACCATGTGGCCGCGCGGCGTCTTTCCGCCGACCCACCCCGCGTCGCGCGCGGAGACGGACTCGACCAGCACGCGCTCGCGCCCTCCGACGCGCTGCGCGAGTATCTCCCCGGAAATCTCCGTCTGCAGCGCGATGAGCCGCTGTATGCGCTCGCTCTTGACCTGCGCGGGCGTGTCGTCCGGCAGAAGTGCCGCCTTCGTGCCCGTGCGCTTTGAGTAGATGAACGTAAAGGCGGAATCGTAGCGCGCCTCGCGCACGAGAGAGAGCGTGTCCTCGAACTGGCTCTGCGTCTCTCCGGGGAAGCCGACGATGATGTCCGTCGTGATCCCGATGTCCGGCCTTACAGACCTAAGTCTTTTAATTAGCTCCAGATAGCGCGAGCGCGTATACCGCCGGTTCATCGCGCGGAGTATGTCGTCGTTTCCGGCCTGCACGGGCAGGTGCAGGTGCGGCATCAGGTGCTCAAGCTCGCCGTAGGCCGCGATGAGCTCGTCGGAGAGGTCCTTGGGGTGCGAGGTCATAAAGCGTATGCGCTCCACGCCCAGGGCGTCTATGCGGGCGAGCAGCCGCGCAAACTCGCCGCCCCCGCCGCGATAGGAATTGACGTTCTGCCCCAGCAGCGTGATCTCCTTTACGCCCCGGTCGATCAGGCGCGCGCATTCCTCGAGCACCGCCTCGGGCTCGCGCGAACGCTCGCGGCCGCGCACATAGGGCACGATGCAGTACGAGCAGAAGTTGTTGCAGCCGTACATGATGTTGACAAACGCCGAGAAGGCGCTGGAGCGCCGCTCGGGGAGGCCCTCGGCGATCACGCCGTCCCCCTGCTCGACTTCGACCACGGGGCTGCGGCTCTCAAGCACGCGCAGCATGTACTCGGGGAGCCTGTGCATGTTGTGGGTTCCAAACACGAGGTCGATAAACGGGTAGAGCGTCTTGAGGCGCTCGGCCATCCCGGCCTCCTGCGCCATGCAGCCGCCCACGCAGATCAAAAGCTCCGGGCGGGCCTTTTTGAGCTCCTTGAGCCATATGACGTTGCCCAGCGCCTTGTTTTCCGCGTTCTCGCGCACGCAGCAGGTGTTGTAGAGTATGACGTCGGCGCTCTCGCGGTCGGGGTGCGGCCGCAGGCCCATCTGCGTAAACATGCCCGCGATGGTCTCCGAATCGCGCTCGTTCATCTGGCAGCCCATGGTGACGATGTGGAATGTCTGCGGTCTGTTCGGAAACGCGCGCACGCTCTGGGCAAATTCGCGCTGGCGCGCAAGCTCGTCCGCGGACACATACAGGCGTTCGTTCATGGCATTTCCCCCGTGGTTGGTTTCAGCAGCTTCGCCCCCTCGGGCGGCCTTTCCGGCAAAAAGGGCTCCATCTGGAAGGCGTCCTCGGGCACGAGTGCGTCCGCGCGAACGCGCAGCGTTCCCCCATTCTCCGGCGCGCCGATGCCCAGAAGCACGCCCGCCACCGGCGGCGAGCAGGCGACCACATAGGGCGTATCGTCGCCGCGCATGCGCCGCCTGCGTATCTCCAGAAGCGCCCGCCGCGCGATGTCCTCGTGCGCCGGGACCAGGCCGCTTCCCTGACACGCGCCGCACACATGGCACTTCTGCTTGTAGATCGGCTGGCGGACCTTCTTGCGCGTGAGTTCTACCAGACCAAGTTCTGTAATTCCGGCGAGGTTCGTGCGCGTGTGGTCGAGCCGCAGGCATTCGCGCAGCACCTCCAGCAGCGCCTCGCGCTGGCTCGCGCTGTCCATGTCGATAAAGTCGATGACGATGATGCCGCCCAGATCGCGCAGCCGAAGCTGGCGGGCGATCTCCCGAGCGGCCTCGCAGTTCAGGGCGAACACCGTGTCCGAAAGCGAGCGCTTTCCGACGAATTTGCCGGTGTTTACGTCGATGACCGTGAGCGCCTCCGCGTAGTCGAACACGAGATAGCCGCCGCTTTTGAGCCACACGCGGCGCTGGAGTGCCGTCTTTGCCTGTCGCCAGACGTCGAAGCGGTCAAACAGGGGCGTCGTCGCGCGGTCGAGCGCCACGCGGGCCGCAAATTCCGGGGCGATCGCCCCCGCGGCCTCCACGAGCTGCTCGTAGAGCGCGGGAACGTCCGTGCGCACGCTCTCGACCTGCGCGCAGAGCATGTCCCGCACCGCGCGATGAACAAGGCTCTCCTCCTGGTGCAAAAGCGCGGGGCCGCCGGCGTGCCTGCCGCGGCGCTCGACGCTCTCCCACAGCCGGACGAGCGCAGCGTAGTCCGCGCGAAGCTCGGCCGCGTCCACGCCTTCGGCCGCCGTGCGCACGATCAGCCCGTGCCCGCGCTCTGCGGCGAGCTCCTCTGCCGCGGCGCGCAGGCGGCCGCGCTCCTCCTCGTCCTCGATGCGGCGGGACACGCCCACATAGCCCACCGTGGGAAGCAGCACGCACAGCCGCCCGGGGAGCGTGATGTGACAGGACACGCGCGGCCCCTTGTCCCCGCCCGGCTCCTTGACCACCTGCACCATCACGCTCTGGCCGCGCCGCACAAGGGCCTCGATGCGCGCGTTGCGCAGCTTTTCGGCGAGCTCCGCGTCCGCGCCGAGGGGGAGCTGTATGTCCCCCGCGTACAGAAAGGCGTTTTTTTCAAGGCCGATGTCCACGAAGGCGGCGTTCATGCCCGGCAGCACGTTCTCGACGCGCCCGGCGTATATGTTCCCCGTGCGCTTTTCGTGCCCCCTGCTCTCAAAGTACAGCTCCGCCAGCGCGCCGTCCTCCAGAACGGCGAGGCTCGTCTCCCCGCAGAGGCTGTCCACCAGAATCGTCTTTGTCATGCTCTTTTGATCTCCATAAGGGGCGTCGGCGCGCCCGAGGCGTCCTCCCCGAGCAGGCACAGCCTGTGTACGCGCACGCGCGGCGGCTCCACGCCCGCGAGGCCCGCGAGGCCCGCGATGAGCGCGTCCGGCTTGAGCGTGTCGCGCTCGGTGAGCATCAGGCGGGCGTACAGGCACCCGTCGCGCACATCGAGCTCGCGCGCGAGGGGGCGCAGGTCGATCTCCCGCTCGCCGGATTTCGTTTTGCGAACGCCCATCACGCGCTCCGCGCGCAAAAAAGCGTCCACGGCATCGAGCACGGCGCGCGCGCCCTCGCCCTCCGGGAGGATGCGGTAGTCCGCGCAGCGAACGAGCGACATCGCCGCGGGAAAGCGGTCGTCCACCGTGCGCGCACCGAGGACCGGCAGATCCTCCGGCAGCGCCTCGCGCATGGCCTGCTCCACGCGGGCGCGGCCCATCGGCGCGGCGAGCTTGACGTCGAGCACCTCGTATTGGCTCGTCCAGCCCATTGCGAGCGCCGAGGCAAACGACATCACCGGATGTGGGTTGAAGCCCTGCGAGAACGCGATGGGCAGGCCCGTGCGGTTCAGCGCGCGCTGAAAGAACCTCTGAAGGTCCAGATGCGATATAAAGCGCAGGCGGCTGTTTTTTCCAAAGCGCAAGAGCACTCTCATCGGCAGGCCCCCTCGTAGCGGCGCATGCCGCAGCCGACGCAGCCCTTGCGGCAATCCTGCGTGGTCTGCGCGCCCAGCGCCTTTTTCCACTCGCGGAGCAGAAATTCGCGGCTCACGCCCGCGTCGAGGTGCTCCCAGGGGAACACTTCGTCCTCCCCGCGCTCGCGGCACGCGTAGAAGTCCGGGTCCAGACCGCAGCCTGCAAATGCCTGGGCCCACAGGTCCGGGCGGAACTGGTCGGACCAGCCGTCAAAGCGGCAGCCGAGCCGCCACGCGCGCTCCAGCGCGTCCGCAAGCCGCCGGTCGCCGCGCGCGAACACGGCCTCGACGTAGCTTACGTCCATGGCGTGATACTTAAACTCCACGCCCTTGATTTTGGACAGCTCGTGCCGCAACAGCTGCTGCCTGCGCACGACCTCGTCGCGCCCGAGCTGCGCCGCCCACTGGAAGGGCGTGAAATTCTTGGGCACGAACACCGAGGCGCTCACCGTGATGCGCAGCCCTGGGGCGCGCTTCTCCTTCGGAAGCGAGAGATAGCACGCGCGCACGCGCTCGGCCAGATGCGCGATGCCCAGCACGTCCTCGTCCGTCTCCGTGGGAAGGCCCAGCATGAAGTACAGCTTGACCGCGGACCAGCCCTGCGAAAACGCGTCGGTCACAGAGCGCACGAGGTCCTCCTCGGTGACGCCCTTGTTGATCACGTCGCGCAGCCGCTGCGTTCCCGCCTCCGGCGCGAGCGTTAGGGCGGTCTTGCGCACCTTCTGCGTCTGTTTGAGCGTGTCGGTCAAAACGGTGTCGATCCTCTGCGAGGGCAGCGATATCT
>DXVG01000340.1 GCA_019409045.1 Clostridiales bacterium
AGGCGGTTGACGCCCATCTCGCGGTAGGCGCAAAGCCCCTGCGGCCGTAGCGTGCCGGGGTTGGCCTCCAGCGATATCTCCGCGTCCGGGGACAGGCAAAACGCGCTGCGCACGGCCTCGAGCGCCGCGCCGATCAGGCGCGCAGGCACCAGCGAGGGCGTGCCCCCGCCGAAGAACACCGTCTCCACGCGGTGCTCCGCGTCGCCCGAGGCGCGTATCTCCCCGCACAGCGCGTCAAAGTACGCCTCCCATGCGTCCTCCCGCCCCGGGTAGGAGGCGAAGTCGCAGTAGGCGCACTTGGACAGGCAGAACGGTATGTGGATGTAGATGGACAGGGGGCTGCGCGCGCTCATGCGTCGCTCCATCTGCTTCGCCTTCGCATCGCCCGCGCAAGCGCCCGGGCCGCCCGGTCCCGCTCGGTCTTTGCGGTAAAGCGCGCCTGCATGTCACACCTCCAGAGGGGCCTTTCCGGTCACCTTTTTCATAAACCCGCCGAACCTTGCGACCTCGCCCTGCGAAAAGCCGTCCTTGGGGATGCTGAACGCCGAGCCGTTGGCGAGGTAGAACGCGAAAAAACGCTTCGTCTCCCACACGCGCACGATAGCGGCGTACTCGGTCTTGCCGTCCTCCTCGTCGTTGTGGGTATACAGCGCGTCGTCCATAAAGCGAAACTCGGTCACCAGCGCCTGATTGGGGCTTGCGGCCAGCAGCTTTTGCGCCATGCGCTCCCCGGCGCGGGCGAAGAACCACAAAAACGCGCACGCGAGCGCGAGGATCACCAGCGAAAACGGCTTCACGCCCGACCAGAACAGAAACCCCACCGCCATCGCCGCCACCAGTGCGCTTGCGATCACGCGCAGGCGCAGCCGGCGGCCGTAGGCGGCGCGCACCAGCGCGCGCATGCCCTCGATGGTGGGCTTGGCCTTCGCGACGTATTTCGGCTTCAAGGCGCTCCCTCCTCAGTCCATCTTCAGCACGGCCATGAACGCCTCGCTCGGCACGGCCACGCTGCCGACCTGGCGCATGCGCTTTTTGCCCTCCTTCTGCTTTTCCAGCAGCTTCTTTTTGCGCGTGATGTCGCCGCCGTAGCACTTGGCCAGCACGTCCTTGCGCAGCGCCTTCACCGTCTCGCGGGCGATGATCTTGCCGCCGATGGCCGCCTGTATGGGTATCTCAAACAGCTGGCGCGGTATGGCGTCCTTGAGCTTTTCGGCGATGGAGCGGCCGCGCGCGTAGGCACGGTCCCGGTGGACGATGATGGAGAGCGCGTCGCACTGCTCGCCGTTTAAGAGCATGTCCAGCTTCACAAGGTCGCTCTTCTGATAGCCCTTGAGCTCGTAGTCAAAGGAGGCGTAGCCGCGCGTGCGGCTCTTGAGTTGGTCGAAAAAGTCGTAGATGACCTCGTTGAGCGGCAGATCGTAGTTGAGCAGCACGCGGCCGCCCTCGATGTACTTCATGTCGCGGAACGTGCCGCGCTTGTCCTGGCACAGCTCCATGATCGCGCCCACATAGTCCTGCGGGGTGATGACCTGCGCGTCCACGAACGGCTCCTCCATCCACGCGATCTCCTGCGCGGAGGGGAGGTTGGTGGGGTTGTCGATCATCTCCACCTCGCCGTTTGTGCGCACCACCTTGTACACGACGCTCGGCGCTGTGGTGACAAGGTCC
>DXVG01000341.1 GCA_019409045.1 Clostridiales bacterium
CAGCAGCGTCGTCAGGCAGAAGCGCCCCTCCTCCGGCAACTGCCGGAAGATGCGCTGGGCCGTCGCGCGCCGGTTGACCACGCAGAGCGCCTGCCTCGTCTGGCTGAGGTCCGCGACCAGCGACTCCTCCGCCAGCTCGCCTGCATGGCGGAGCGTCGTCCGGCGAAAGAAGCGATACATCGCAGGGGGATCGGGACATATCTCCCGCGGCTTCAGCCCCGCCGCCAGTTCGTCAAACAGCGGGTCCAGCGCGGGCTGCGTCGCCGTGCAAAGCACCGCCGTCACGCCGTAAAAGCGCACGAGCTGCCCGATCGCCGCCACGCACGGGCGCAGATAGCCGACCGGAAGCGTCTGCACCTCGTCAAAGATCACGACGCTGTCTGCGATGTTGTGCAATTTTCGGCAGCGCGACGGGCGGTTGCTGAACAGAGATTCGAAGAACTGCACCGCGGTCGTGACGATCACCGGCGCGTCCCAGTTCTCCGTGGCAAGCTGGCGGCGCTGCTTCGCAGGATCGACCTCGTCCTCCTCCATTGAGAAGTCGACGCCGCAGTGGTGCTCAAGCACGTTTTCATCGCCCAAGATGCCCCGAAACACATCCACGGTCTGATCGATGATGGATGTGTAGGGGATTACATAGATCACGCGCGACCGATTGTGTGCCTTTGCGTGCGCCAGCGCGAACGCCAGCGAGGAGACCGTCTTTCCGCCGCCGGTCGGCACCGTCAGCGCATACAGCCCCGGCGCTGCGCTCTCGCCCGTCTCGAAACAGGCGCGCAGTATCTCATTGCGCTTTGCGTTCAGCGCGTTGGTCGGATTTTGCCACGGCTCGACCGCGCGCTTTAGCTTTCCCAGCAGGCTTGCGATCCCCTCGTAGCCTCCTCGCGGAACGTCGCCGCGCATGAACGCTTCGGTGTCCAAATAGTCCGCGTCCACGAGCGCGGAAAAGAGCATTCGCGTGTAAAACGCCTGGGAGAAGGCGTCTTGGGCGATCGACGGCCGCGCCGCCGGACAGAGCTCCACCTCGCGCCTCCATGCGTCGCACGGCTCTATGGCCCTTTTCATGCGGCCGCGCAGCGTGGGCGCGTCGCTCGGGTCCGCCTTGCCTCCCAAGTCGGGCAAGCCGCCGTGGTGCCCCGCCACGGCAAAGGCGACCTCATGCTGCCGCATGCGCATCGCCTCCTGCATGCCGGCCGTCGAGTGGTCGACCCGCTCGGGGGAGCCGCGGATCCGGCGCTGACACGCCGCGCTCGCTTTGCCGATGTCATGCGAGTTTCCCGCCAGGCGCGCCTGCTCCTGCCCGCCAAAGGGCCTCGCAAATTCCTCCGCCCGCCGCGCGGTTCCATTCAAGTGCTCCAGCACCGTCTGTATGCGCTTCCCGTCCTCGGAAATATGCGCAATCAACACGTCCTTCCAATCGTCTTGCATGAAACCCTCCCCCTGCGAGTATTACCTGCGTTCGAATCATAGCATAAATTACCATAAATTCCAATAAAATTAAGAATATGTGCTCGCTTTATTTAAGAGGCTGGCGCTGCACGGGGCCCTGTCGAATCGCGCATGCGATGAAACTTCGCCGCCGCGTCAATCTTCCGCAGCATACCGTTCTGGTGGATTGGACTTGTTCGCTGGCCGCGTCAAAAAAGGCCGCAGATTGCGGC
>DXVG01000342.1 GCA_019409045.1 Clostridiales bacterium
GCTCTCGTTGGCGGGGTTCGCGCCCGCCAGCAGCAGGCAGATCAGCGACATCGTCACAAAGTCAAACAGCGAACAGCCGCCCAGCAGGCCGTCGAGGCCGTCGAGCAGGTTCGCGGAGTTTACCGTACCGACGAGTATGAACACCATGACCGGGATGTACACCCAGCCCAGCTCCCACTCCACGCCGAAGAAGGGCACCGTGAGGCTGGAACCGATCAGCGGGTGCATGTACGCCCAGATCGACAGCCCCAGCGCGATGAAGAACTGCGGGATCAGCTTCTGCTTGGGCGTGAGCCCCAGCGACCGCTTGAGCTTGACCTTGATAAAATCGTCCACAAAGCCGACCAGCCCGAAGCCGACCGCGCTGAGCATGGCGATGAGCATGAAGTCCCACCGCGTGTCGCCCTGCGCGAACGCCAGCGCCGCCACCAGCGCGGGCACGGCGAAGATCACGCCGCCCATGGTGGGGATGCCCTGCTTCTTTTTGTGGGACTCGGGCCCCAGATCGTAGATCGTCTGCCCGAACTTCATGCGCCTGAGCCACGGGATCACGATGGGCCCAAGCACGATGGCCATGATAAACGCGGCGATGATGGTCAAGATCAACCGTTGCATCTTCTGTTGTCCTCCCCGGCGCTACTTTGCCTGATCGCGCATTTCCTCGAGCAGCTCCCGCACGACGAGCTTTTCGTCGAAGGGATGCTTGACGCCCCTGATCTCCTGATAGGTCTCGTGCCCCTTGCCGGCCAGCACGATCACATCGGAGCTTGCGGCGATGGAAAGCGCGTAGCGGATCGCCTCCCGGCGATTCTCTATCACGGTATATTCGCAGCCGGTGTGCCGGATTCCTTCTTCGATTTGGTTGAGAATTTCGAAAGGGTCCTCGTTGCGCGGGTTATCGCTGGTGAGCACGATCATGTCCGCCAGCTCCCCGGCGATCTCGCCCATGATGGGGCGCTTGCCGTGGTCGCGGTCGCCGCCGCAGCCAAACAGCGCGATGAGGCGGCCCTTGGTGGTCTCGCGCACGGCCTTGAGTATGTTTTCCAGGCTGTCGGGCGAGTGCGCGTAGTCCAGGATCACGCGGTAGGGCGTCTCGGTCTCCAGAAGCTCTATGCGGCCGGGCACGGCGCGCACGTCCTCCAGGCCGTTGCGGATGGCCTCCGGCCCGACGCCCAGCACGATCGCCACGCCCGCGGCCAGCAGCGCGTTGTAGACGTTGAATATGCCCGCCAGGCGCAGCTCCACCATCACGCGGAACTGCTTGTGGCTGGTCAGAAGGAAGCTCAGCCCGCGCTCGCCGACCTCGATGTCGTTTGCGTAGACGTCGCTGGACTCGCGGATGCCCGTGCGCAGCGCCTCGCGGCCGAGCCGCTTCACGCCCTCGCTGACGCGCTCGTCGTCGCAGTTGTAGACCACCGCGTCGGACATCTCCGGCGTCAGCAGGCGCATTTTCGCATCGAAGTAGGCGTCCATGGTGCCGAAGTAGTCCAAGTGGTCCTGCGAGAAATTGCTGAACGCGGCCACCGCAAAGCGCAGGCCGCTGAGCCGGTGCATGGCAAGCGCGTGCGCGGAGACCTCCATCACCACATATTCCACGCCCGCGTCGGCCATGCTCTTTAAGAGCTGTCTCTTAT
>DXVG01000343.1 GCA_019409045.1 Clostridiales bacterium
GAAGCAAAAATCACTTCCGCTTGTCTTCTTTCGGAAGTGATTTTTGCGTTTGGGGCTTTGGCAGCGGTCTGGGCGGGGCGCGAGCGCCCCGCCTTTTTTGTCGATTTTCGCGGCTTTGGCGCGCTGAGGGGGTAGAAATCCGCGCGCGGACATGTTAGAATAAAAACACCGACGGGTACGCGAAAAATACATGTATAAGGCAGGTGCTCCAGCTCTATGAAGAAGCCACCGGGTCGCCTTCGGCGTTTCTACCGCGGCATGATCGACGAGATTCGCACGCGCAAGGGCGTGGCCGCCGTGTTTTTCACGCTGCGCGCCATCGTGATCCTCACGCTGGTGCTTCAGTTCCTGCGTGGGAACTATGAAAACGCATTTTTGTGCGTGCTCACGCTGGTGCTGTTCATGATCCCCGCGTTTATAAACCGCAGCTTCAACGTACAGCTTCCCGATACGCTGGAGATCATCATACTGTTTTTCATCTTCGCGGCGGAGATACTGGGCGAGATCAACGCCTATTACGTCCGCTTCAGCTTCTGGGATACCATGTTGCACACGATGAACGGCTTTCTGGCGGCGGCGATCGGCTTTTCCATGGTGGACCTTCTCAACCGCTCGGAGCGGACGATGTTCAACCTCTCGCCGATCTTCGTATCCATGGTGGCGTTCTGCTTTTCGATGACGATCGGCGTTTTGTGGGAGTTTGTGGAGTTCTTCGCGGACAATGTGCTGATGCTGGACATGCAAAAGGACACGGTGGTCCACACCATCCGCTCCGTCGCGCTCGACCCGACCATGACCAACACGGTCGTGACCGTGGAGGGCATCACCGACGTGATCGTCAACGGGGAATCGCTGGGCCTGGGCGGATACCTGGACCTCGGCCTGCGGGATACGATGATCGACCTGATCGTCAACTTCATCGGCGCGGCGGTGTTCTGCACGTTCGGCTTTTTCTACCTCAAGGGGCGCGGCAAGGGCAGCTTCGTGCGGCGGTTCATGCCCACGGTGCGCAAGCGGCGCGGCGAGGGCGCAAAGGAAGAGGGCTAGGGCCGCAGGTCGTCGAGCCGTATGGGGTCCTCGCCCTGCCCGATCTCAAAAATGACGCTCTCGCCCCGCTCCCGCGCGCGCAGCAGCAGCGCGCGCTCCCGCGCCGTCCAGACCGCGCAGGGCGTTCGATACACGCCGCGCTGCACGCGCATGGCGAAGCCCTCCGAGATAAAGTGGCTGTAGGCGATGAAGTCCGGCCGGGAGAGGCAGTTGGCCAGCAGGTTGGACATGGCCCGCGCGCCCACGCGCATCGCCGTGCCGCGGTACGCGTCCGGCCGGCTCACGAGCTGGCCGCGCGGTATCTCTGGGGCATGACGGCGCAGATACGCAAGTGCCAGGGGGTTGAACGATTCCACCGCTACCTCGCCCGCATACGCGCGCAGCCGCCTGAGCGTCTCGGCGCTCAGCGCGCAGATGTTGCGGCAGGTTTTGATCTCCACAAGCAGCGGCACGCGGCCCGCCACGCACGCCAGCGCCTCCTCCAGCGTGGGGACGCGGCTCCCATCCGGGAGCGCGAGCCTGCGCAGTTCGGCAAGCGGCGTCTGGCTCACGCGCTGCGGCGC
>DXVG01000344.1 GCA_019409045.1 Clostridiales bacterium
GGCAGCGTCAGATGTGTATAAGAGACAGGAGGAGTTCACCGACGAGTACATCCGCAGCGTCGAGCGCGTACACATCGTGGCCTGCGGCTCTGCCTACCACGTCGGCATGGTCGGAAAGTACGTCATCGAAGACTTGGCGCGCATCCCCGTGGACGTCGATCTCGCCTCGGAATTCCGCTATCGCCGCCTGCTGCTGGGTAAGAACGATCTGGTGGTGATCATCAGCCAGTCCGGCGAAACGGCGGACAGCCTCGCGGCGCTGCGCGTGGCCCGGCAATGCGGCGTCAAAACGCTGGGCGTGATCAACGTGGTCGGCTCCTCCATCGCGCGCGAGGCGGACAATGTGTTCTACACGCTCGCGGGGCCGGAGATCGCCGTGGCGACCACCAAGGCGTACTCCACGCAGCTCGCGGCCTGCTACCTGCTGGCGATCCGCTTCGCGCGGGCGCGCGGCCTGCTCACCGACGAGGAAAACGCCTCGCTCATCACCGAGCTGCTCGCGCTGCCGGAGAAGATCGGCCGCGTGCTGGAGGACAAGGAGCGCCTTCAGTGGTTCGCCGCCAAGTACGCGGGCGCGCGCGACATATTCTTCCTCGGGCGGGGCATCGACTACGCCATCGCCATGGAAGGCAGCCTGAAGATGAAGGAGATCAGCTACATACACTCCGAGGCCTATGCCGCGGGCGAGCTCAAGCACGGCACCATCAGCCTCGTCGAGTCGGGCACGCTGGTGATCTGCGTGGCGACGCAGCCGGAGCTGTATGAAAAGATGCTCAGCAATATGCAGGAGGTCAAGAGCCGCGGCGGCTACCTGATGGGCCTTACCAGCTACGGCAACTACAACATGGAGGACACCGCGGACTTCACCGCCTATATCCCCAGGACGGATGCGCACTTCGCCGCCTCCCTCGCGGTGGTGCCGCTGCAGCTGATGGGCTACTACGTCTCCGTCGCAAGGGGCCTGGACGTGGACAAGCCGCGCAACCTTGCAAAGAGCGTCACCGTGGAGTGACCGTCAGAGCGTCGATAATGCCCCCAAGCGCAAAAATCACTTCCGAAAGAGAACAAGCGGAAGTGATTTTTGCTTCTTTATCATGCAGGCTTTCTCGCGCCCTGGCTGTCTGTTTGCTCTGCCTCCGGCCTTGCCGTCTCTCCGGCTCACGCCAGCCCCAGCGCGCGGGAGACGCTCGCCGTGAGCAGGCATACGGCCATGCCAAACAGCGTGGGCAGCGCCGCCGCGAGCAGCGTCCACTTCGCGCTGCGCGTCTCGCGCGCGATGGTCGCAAGCGTGGTCGAGCATGGCCAGTGCATCAGCGAGAACAGCACGGCGTTGAGCGCCGTTAGATGCGTCCAGCCGTTCGCGCGCAGCAGCGCCTCCAGCGCGAGCGTCCCCTCCGGATGCGCGAGCGCGCCCGCAGAGAGATAGGTCATCATCGCAAGCGGCAGCACGATCTCGTTCGCGGGGAGCGCCAGCACGAAGGCGGTGAGGATCGCGCCATCCATGCCGAGCAGCCGGCCGAGCGGGTCGAGCGCATGCACGCACAGTTGCAGGGGCGTCTGTCCGCCGGGGAGACGCGCGTTGGCCAGCACCCAGATC
>DXVG01000345.1 GCA_019409045.1 Clostridiales bacterium
CGCGCGCCCTCGGCGGCGGAGACCCACTCCACGCGCACGCGGCGGCGGTCGACGCCCAGATAGTCCAGCATGCTGAACAGAAGCGTCATGCGGCGGCGGGCGTAGTAGTTGCCGCTGGTGTAGTGGCAGTCGCCCGGGTGGCAGCCGCACAGTATCACGCCGTCCGCCCCGCGCTGGAACGCGCGCAGTATGAACAGCGGATTCACGCGGCAGGAGCAGGGCACGCGGATGATCTTGACCTCCGCGGGGTAGCTCAGGCGGCTGGAACCGGCAAGGTCCGCGCCCGCATAGCTGCACCAGTTGCAGCAGAAGGCCACGATGAGGGGCTTAAACTCCTTTACTTCCTGCATATCGCGTCCACCTCCGCCATGATCTGTCGGTTGGCAAAGCCCTTGAGGTCCATCGCGCCGGACGGGCAGGTCACCGTGCAGGCGCCGCAGCCCTGGCACACGGCCTCATTGACCTGCGCGATGCGCCGCACCTGGCGCACGCCGTGGTCGTTGACCTCCTTGTCGATGTAGGAGATCGCGCCGTAGGGGCAGACGTTTTCACACTGCGAGCAGCCGTTGCACAAAAGCTCGTTGGAGTGCGCGACGCACGGGTTGGTGACCAGGTGGTCCTTGGCAAGCAGGCCTATGACCTTCGAGGCCGCCGCGCCCGCCTGGGCCACGGTTTCGGGAATGTCCTTGGGGCCCTGGCACACGCCGGAGAGGAACACGCCGGCGGTCGGGCTCTCCACGGGACGCAGCTTGGGATGCGCCTCGGTAAAGAAGTCGTTGGTGTCCATGGAGGCGGTCAGCATGGTGGCCAAATCGCGCGCGCCGGGGTTGGGCTCGATGGCCGCGGCCAGCACCACCATGTCGGCGGGGATGAGGCGCTGCTCGTTGTTGATCAGGTCGCTGCCCTGCACCATCAATTTGCCGTCCTGCTCCCAGACCTTGCCGACCATGCCCTTGATGTAGTCCACGCCGTACTGCTCCACCGCGCGGCGGTAGAACTCGTCGAAGTTCTTGCCGGGGGTGCGCACGTCGATGTAGAAGACGTGGACATTGACATCCGGGTACTTGTCGCGCACGAGCATGGCGTGCTTGGCGGTGTACATGCAGCAGATCTTCGAGCAGTAGCCCTTGCCCTTGCCCGCGTCCTCGGAGCAGCGGGAGCCCACGCACTGTATGAACACGATCTCGTGCGGATGCTCGCCGTCGGAGGGGCGCACGAGCTGGCCCTTGGTCGGGCCCGCGGCGTTCATGATGCGCTCGAACTCCAGGGAGGTCACGACGTCCTTGCAGGTGTTGTAGCCGTACTCGTCAAAGCCAGTGAGGTCGATGGGCTTGAAGCCCGTGGCGGCCACGATGGCGCCGTACTGGCGCTCGATGACTTCATCTTCCTGCTGGTAGTTGATCGCGCCCGCGGAGCAGACCTTCTCGCACAGGCCGCACTTGCCGGTCTTGAGCTTGATGCACTGCTCGGGGTCGATGCAGGCGACGTTGGGGATGGCCTGCGCGAACGGGATGTAGATCGCCGTGCGCGTGTTCAGGCCCATGTTGAACTCGTTCTTGCCCTTGCGGGAGGGGCA
>DXVG01000346.1 GCA_019409045.1 Clostridiales bacterium
CCCAGCGCCGCCATGTTCAGCCCCAGCGTCACAAGGTCCACGTTGCCGGTGCGCTCGCCGTTGCCAAACAGCGTGCCCTCCACGCGCTCGGCCCCGGCCAGCAGCGCAAGCTCGGCCTCGGCCGTGCCGGTGCCGCGGTCGTTGTGCGGGTGGACGGACAAAATCACGCTCTCCCGCCCCGGCAGGAAGCGGTGAACGTACTCCACGCGGTCGGCAAACTCGTTGGGCGTGGACTTCTGCACCGTGGAGGGGAGGTTCAAAATCAGCTTCTTCTCCGGCGTGGCGCCAAAGTGCTCCACCACCGAGGCCAGCACCAGCATCACAAGCCGGGGCTCGCTCTCGGAAAAGCACTCCGGCGAATACTCGAAGGTGATGCCCTCGCCGCCGTCCTCGCGCATCTCGGCCAGCATGCGCAAAAGCTCGATCTCGCGCACGGCGATGTCCACCACGCCCTTGCGCGTGGTCTTGTACACGGCCTTCTGAAAGATGGGCGATACGTTCGTGTACAGGTGCATGATCACGTTTTTCGCGCCCTCGACGGCCTCGTAGGTGCGGCGGATCAGCGGCTCGCGCGCCTGCGTGAGCACCTGTATGGTCACATCCTCAGGGATCAGATCCTGCTCGATGAGCGCGCGCACGCAGTCGAACTCGGTCTGCGAGGCCGAGGGGAAGCCCACCTCGATCTCCTTAAAGCCCATGCGCACGAGCATGTTGAACATCTCGAGCTTTTCCTCGACGTTCATCGGCTCCACCAGCGCCTGGTTGCCGTCGCGCAGATCCACCGAGCACCAGATGGGCGCCTTCTCCAGCCGTCGGGAAGGCCACTGCCGGTCCGGCAGCGTCACGGGGATGCAGGGCGTATACTTTCTCATGCCGTCTCCTCCGGAAGATGTGCCGCAAAAAAGGCCTCCGCCCCCATTGGGGCGAAGGCTTCATCTCCGCGGTACCACCCAATTTCGCCGCATGTGCGGCGATCTCAGCGCCCGATAACGGGGGCGACCGTCCGGCCTTGCGCCGGAGGGCTCAGGGGCGAGCTATGCGCGCCCGATCCGCAACCGGTTTTCAGCAACCCCGGCTCTCTGCGTGCGAAGGCGGACGCCTTTTTCCCATCATCGCCATGCGCCTACATTATAGCAGAATCGCGCGGCGCTGTCAATCTTCGGCGGCGCGCGGGGAAAAATGCGTTGTCTTTCCCGACAAATTGTGCTATGATTTGAGGGAGACCCGCCTCGAAAGGGGGAGAAAACGTGGCGTTCCTCAGCTTTGACCGCGGCGCGACGCTCTACGGCTCGACCTGCATTGAAAATATGTTCCTCCTGGAATACCTGCCCACTGCGCAGGACGACTGTCTGCGCGTGTACCTGTACGCGCGCGTTCTGTGCGCGCACCCGGAGCTGGGCGGCAGCGTGGGCGACATCGCGCGTGCGCTGCGCATGGACGAGGACGCCGTAGAGGAGGCGTTCCGCTTCTGGGAGCGCGAGGGGCTGGTCAAGCGCCTGAGCGA
>DXVG01000035.1 GCA_019409045.1 Clostridiales bacterium
GTACAGCCCATCGCTGGAATCAGCTCGCTTTTGAGGATCGACACATAGGTCGCGTATACCATCTTGTCCATAGCTTTTGTAGCCTCTCCTAATTCATCCTTCCGACGCTCTTTCCCAGGACGTCTATGCCTTTGCGATGCCCTCGATGATCAGCCGGCCCGCGACGGAGCCGCCGTCGAGCATGCCGATGCTCTTTTCGCCATAGCGCGCGGCGCGGCCATGCACGGCGATCATGTTGCGCGTGGCCTCGCTGCCCTCGTAGGCGGCCTTGGCCGCGGCCTGCAGCGTGGCGGCGGGGTCGCCGTCCGCGCCGGCTTTCATCACCTCGGCCGCCGGGCAGAGCGCGTCCAGCACGGTCTTCTGGCCGGGCTTGGAGTCCGCGCGCTGCATGATGCGCTCAAGGCCCGCCTGGAACGCATCGGCAAACTCGGCAAAGCTCGCCTGCGTCTTCCCCTTCAGCGGCTTTGCCATGCCCATGAAGCCAAAGGAGAGGATCGTGCCCAGCGACGAGGGCGCGGCCTCGTTGAACGTGCCGCCGCACTTCATCATCAGCTTGCCGAGGTCCGTCTCCTCCGTTTCGCGCAGAAACGCATCGACCGCGTGAAAGCCCGAGCACATGGAGATGCCCAGGTCGCCATCGCCATTTTGCTGGTCCAGCTCGATCAGGTAATCGCGGTTCGCGTCCATGACCTCGCAGATGGAGGCGACGGCCTTTCTAAGAGATGCAAGGTCCATACTAACCCCTCCCGCTCACTTGTTGTGGTTGGTGTAAAACGGCGTGCATGCGGGCGCGGCGAGCAGCTCCTTGAGCTCCTCGTCGAGCTTGAACAGCGTGATCGAGAGTCCCGCCATCTCCATGGAGGTGGCAAACTCGCCGATGTGCGGCATGAACACGCGAACGCCCTTGTCGCTGAGTATGCGGTGTATGCGGCGATAGACGATGAGCTGCTCCTCCAGAGGCGTCGCGCCCAGGCCGTTGACCATGACGGACACCTCGTCGCCCTCCTCGAGCGGTATCTCGGTTTGCAGGCGCGCCATGATGTCCTCGGCGATCTCGTCGGCGGTCATCATCTTGCGCACCTCGATGCCGGGCTCGCCGTGGATGCCCATGCCGACCTCGATCTCGTCCTCGGCGATGGTGAAGGTGGGCTTGCCGACCATCGGCACCACGCACGGCGAGAGCGCCACGCCGATGGTGCGCAGGTTCGCAAGCGCCTTCTCCGCTTTTTCCGCCACCTCGTCCAGCGTCATGCCCTTGTCGGCGGCTGCGCCCGCGACCTTGAAGGCGTAGACCATGCCCGCCACGCCGCGGCGCTTCTGCGCGGACTCCAGGGGGCTTGAGGCCATGTCGTCGCGCACGAGCACGGAGCGGGTCTGAATGTCGTCCATCTCCACCATCTCGCAGGCCATCTCAAAGTTGAGCTTGTCGCCGCCGTAGTTGCCGTACAGGCACAGCACGCCGCTTCCGCGGTCGCAGGCGGTGATGACGTCGGCCATCTTCTGCGCGGAGGGAGAGGCGAACACGTTTCCGACGATGCAGCCGTCGAGCATGCCCTGGCCGACGTAGCCCAGAAACACCGGGAGGTGCCCGCTGCCGCCCGCGGTGACGATGCCGACCTTGCCCTCGCGGGCGGGATAGTTGGACAGGTACATTTGCGGGTCGCCGTTGAGGAGCTTGACCTTATCGCCATAGGCGGCGATGATGCCCTCGACCGTTTCAACGGCAAAGTTGTCGGGGTTGTTCATGATCTTTTTCATTGCGTTTCCTCCATAAAATCGCGTGCAAAAGTCGCGTGCGCCGTGTGCGGGGCGCCCATGGAGCGAGCTCGCCCCGCATGTGTCCGTCCTGTATGGTTTTCTATCCGCCGAGATAGACCTTCTGGACCTCGGGATTCCTGAGCAGTTCCTTGCCGGGACCCTCGAGGACTATGTCGCCGGTCTCCATCACATAGCCGCGATCTGCGATCGACAGCGCCATGGAGGCGTTCTGCTCGATCAGCAGGATCGTCTTTCCGCTTGCGTGTATGCGCTGGAGCAGCTCGAAGATCTCCTCGACCACGATGGGCGCGAGGCCCAGCGAGGGCTCGTCCAGCATCAGAAGGTCCGGGTCCATCATCATGCCGCGGGCGATGGCGAGCATCTGCTGCTCGCCGCCGGAGAGGCTGCCGCCCGCCTGCGTCTGGCGCTCGCGCAGGCGCGGGAACAGCTCGAACACCTCTTCGTAGAGCTCCTCTATGCGCTTCTTGGTGAGGTTGCGGTTGCCCAGCGCGCCGGCGCGGAGGTTGTCCTTGACCGATATTCCGGGGAATATCTTGCGGCCCTCCGGCACATGCGCGATGCCCAGGTGGACGATCTTGTTCGCGGGCATTTTGGTGATGTCCTGGTCGCGGAAGCGTATGGTGCCGCCGGACTTGGGCACAAGGCCCGAGATGGACATCAGCGTGGTGGTCTTGCCCGCGCCGTTGGAGCCGATGAGCGTTACGATCTCGCCCTGCCTGACTTCGAGGTTGATGCCGCGAAGCGCGTTGACGTAGCCGTAGAATACCTCCAGGTTCTCGATCTTAAGCATTCTGCGACACCCCCTCCACGATCAGTCCCTTGCCGAAGTACGCCTCGCGCACGAGCTGGTTGGCGCGTATCTCCTCGCCGGTGCCCTCGGCGATCTTCTGGCCGAAGTTGAGCACCAGTATGCGGTTGCACGCGTTCATGACGAACTTCATATCGTGCTCGATGACCAGTATGCTGTAGCCCTTGCCGTTGAGCATGCGGATGAACTCCATCAGGGACTGCGTCTCCAGGGGGTTCATGCCCGCGGCGGGCTCGTCCAGCAGAAGCAGCTTCGGGTCCAGCGCCAGCGCGCGGGCGATCTCCACCTTGCGCTGCATGCCGTAGGGCAGCGTGCCGGCCATGGTGTCGCGCATGTCGTACATGCCGATCTCATTGAGGACCTCGAGGCTCTTTTCGATGGCGAACTTCTCGTCCTGCCGGTAGCGCGCGGTGTGCAGTATGGAATCGAGCATGCCGGTCTTTGTGTTGATGTGGCAGCCGATCTTGACGTTGTCCAGAACGCTCATGAACTTGAACAGCTGTATGTTCTGGAACGTGCGCGTCACGCCCCTGCGGGCGATCTGCTCGGGCGTCATGTGGGTGATGTTCTTACCTTCAAAGAACACATCTCCCTTGGTGGGCGGATAGATGCCCGTGCAGCAGTTGAAAAAGGTGGTCTTGCCCGCGCCGTTGGGGCCGATGATGCCAAAGACGTCGCCCTGGCAGACCTGCATGTCCACCATTTCCACGGCCTTGAGGCCCGCGAAGTACTTGCAAACGCCCTTTGCTTCGAGAAGCACATGTCTGTCCGTCATGCCTTCGCGCCTCCTTTCCTGTCCTGCTTGCGGCGGAGCTGTCCGCCGGCGAGCATGGAGTTGCTCGCGCCGATCAGGCCCTGCGGCCTGACCCACATCATGAAGATGATGATCAGCGCGTAGATCACATACCTCCAGTAGCCCAGGAAGCGCAGCGCCTCGGTAAGCGCCGTGACGATGGAAGCGCCCACGATCGGGCCGACCAGCGTGCCCTGGCCGCCGATGACGACCATGGCCAGTATGTCAAAGCCCGTATCCAGCGTGAACTGCGAAGCCTCGATGAAGCTGACGAACGGTGCGTAGGCCGCGCCGACGACGCCCGCCCAGAACGCGCCGTACATGAAGTTGGTGCTCTTGTAGCGCTTGATCTCCACGCCCAGGGAGCGCGCGGCGATCTGGTCCTCGCGGATGGACATCCACGCGCGGCCCACGCGGGACTTGAGTATGCGCGAGGACAGGAACAAAAACAGCACGCCCAGCACCAGGAAGATGTAGAAGTAGTCCTGCGGCTTAAACACCTTGTAGCCGAACAGCTCCGGCTTGGGGATGGACTTTATGCCCATCGCGCCGCCGGTGACGTCGGTCCAGCTCTGGGCGATGATGCGGATGATCTCCGACGCGCCCAGCGTGACGATGGAGAGGTAGATGCCCTGCAGCCTGAGCGTGGGAAGGCTCACAAGGCCGCCGACGACGGCGCCGAGTATGCCGGCCAGCGGAAGGCAGATCCAGAACGAGAGGCCGAACTTTGTGGAGAGCACCGCGCAGGTGTAGGCGCCGATGCAGAAAAAGCCCGCCTGGCCCAGACATGTCTGGCCGCTGTAGCCGTTGATGATGTTGAGCGAGCCGGCCAGCGTCGCGTACATCAGTATATTGCAGCCGTAGCGTATATACACCGTTTTGATGTCCAGCCGGGGAAGGATCACCAGCAGCACAAGCAGCAGCGCAAGGCCGACGGCCTTTGCCGGGCCGTTCCATTCCCCCCGAATCTTCTCTATGAAATTCCTCATACTCTGCTTCCTTTCTTTGACGCAAAGCCCTGCGGCCTGACGATCAACACGAGAATCAGGAATCCAAACGCGAAGATGTCGCGGAAGGATGCGGAGCTGAAGGAGATGCCCAGGTTTTCAATCACGCCGATGGACAGGCCGCCCAGCGCGGAGAAGCGCAAATCGACCAGGCCGCCGAGCACCGAGGAGGAGAACGCCTTGATGCTGTATGCGGAGCCCATGGTGGGATAGACGACGAAGTAGTTGATCGCCAGCAGTATGCCCGCGATGCCGCCGAAGGCGCAGCCGATGCAGTTGCCCATCATGGTCACGCGCTTGACGTTGATGCCGACCAGATAGGAGGCCTCGCGGTTCTGGCTGACGGCGCGCAGCATGACGCCCCACTTCGTCTTGTTGAAAAACAGCGTCAGTGCCAGCGCAAAGACGATGACCAGCGTGATGATGATGATCTGCAGAAGCTTGATCTGTATCTGCGCGCCAAAGATGTTGATGGTGTAGATCGTGTTGTCGATCACGCCCTGCAGGGGCTTGGTGTCCGGGCCGAACACGATCTGCGCGAGGTTCTTGACCAGTATGCTGAAGCCGATCGTACAAAGCAGCGAGATGTGCCTGGGCGCGTTGAAGAACCGCTCATAACAGACCTTGTAGACCACCATGCCGACCAGGAAGGAGCCGAGGAACGCGGCCGGGATCATCAGCCACAGGTTTCCTCCCACCAGCAGAAAGACGTAGTAGGCGCTGTATGCGCCGAGCATCATGATCTCGCCATAGGTGAATGTGACCATGCCCACGACGCCGACGATGACCGAGTAGCCAATGGCCATGAGCGCGTAAATGGCGCCCTGGCACAAACCGTTCATCAGTTGGCTGAGAAAATATTCCATGAAACGACCTCTCCTCTCCTTCGGTCGATCGCGGCATTATCTCAGGAGCGAAGGGGGGTGCCCTTCGCTCCCGATTGCGGAATTGCCGCGATCCGTGTTTTTTCCCGAATTAGAGGCCTTCGGCACCGTACTCGAAGCCCTCAAGAACCACCCAACCGTCGGCGGTGCCGCCGCAGATCATGTAGTTGCGGGCGATGTCGCCGTCCTCGGTGAACTTGATCGTGCCGGTCAGGCCCTCGTACTCCATGCCGTCCAGCGCGTCGCGGATGGCTTCGCGGGTGACCTCGCCGTCGCCGATCTCCTTCACGGCCTCGGCGATGAGGTACACGCAGTCATACGCGCAGGCGGGATGGATGGTGGGCTCGAAGTTCGCCCTCTCGACGAACTCATCGCGCCAGGCCATGAGCTCCTCGTTCTCGGTGTCGAAGAAGAAGGGAGAGGTCAGGATGACGTTGGTCGGGTCGGTGAGCTGCTCGAGGAGCTGCTCGGACGTGCCCGGGCCAAGGGCGACGTGCTGGATGTCCCAGCCGTCGGCGTCGGCCTGGTTGAAGATGGCGGCGACGGAGTTGCCCTGGTCGAGCACGAGCAGGCAATCCGGCTCGGCGGCGCGGACCTTGGTCACGATGGAGGAGAAGTCGGTCTCGCCGGTCTGATAGGTCTCATGCGCAACGATCTCGATGCCTTCCTCAATGGCCTGCGCCTCGAAGTTGGAGTAGCAGGACAGGCCCCAGTCGCTGTCCACGCGGATGACGCCGACGGTGTCCACGCCCAGGTACTTGCCCAGGATGTACTTGGCAAGGTAGGGCGCCTCGATGTCCTGACGGCCCATGATGGAGAAGCACCAGGGGCTCATGGCGGCGTAGTCATCCGCAGAGGCGGTCGGAGAGAGCTGGGTGATGCCGTACAGGTCGCAGATCTCCGCGTTGGCCTTGCACGCGCCGGAGGTGAAGTCGCCCAGCAGCGCCATGATTTCATCGTCCTCGGCGAACTGCGTGGCCAGCGTGGTGGAGGTCACGGTGTCGCCCTCGGAGTCCTGAACGTCGATTTCAAAGGTGTAGCCGTTCACGCCGCCCGCGCCGTTGATCTCCTCCAGCGCCATGGCGAAGCCGACCTCGAAGCCGACGCCGTACTCGGAGTAGGTGCCCGTCAGGGGCGCCAGGCCGCCGAGCTTGATCACATCGGCAAGCGCGGTGCCCGTGGTGAGCAACAGCGCCAGGCAAAGGATCAGTACGCACAGTTTCTTCATCAAATTCTCCTCCTGTCTTATTTTGTTTGATGGGGGTTTCCCCAGATTTACTTGTGGAAGTGCAGCTTGCAGGTCGGGCAGCCCTTGGCGATGGTGTCGGTCAGGTCCAGCTTGACGCCCATCGACTCGGCGATGCCGCGGTCGCCGTCCATGGCGATGTCGCACAGCTTGGCGCAGGTCTCATCGTCAAAGCCGAGCTTCTGCCAGGCGCTCAAAAGCGGGCAGTAGTGGAACTCCATCTTCAGGTTGTCATGGTCGCAGCCGGTGACTTCCTGCTCAAAGGTGGCCAGGCCCAGATCGTTGGCGAACACCGCGCGGAAGGACTCCATATCCTCGGGGTTTTCGCAGGCGGCCTTGAAGTTGTTGCCGTGGATGTTTCCGCAGCGCTTGATGGCCTTGCGGCAGAAGGCTTCGGGGTCCAGACCGGCCTTCTTCGCCTCGTCGAAGATCAGGCCCATCCAGGTGGCGCGGTGCTCGATCGCATTGCGATTGATGTTCGCCTTTTCGTTGTCCTTGAGCGTGGGAACGTTTTTGATGGCCATTTTGGGTTTCCTCTCTTTCTCTTCCTTGGTTGTGTACCATGGTGAGTCTCCGATAGGAGAAACGCCAGCGGAGAAGTTGGCGGCGAAATCGCGCACAAGGGAATCGCGTCCGCCGATGTTTTGATTATACTATCATCCATCCTGTTTGTCAATTGTGAAATGTGCCGAATTTGTAGATTCTGCATACATGACGGCGCGCAAGCATTCAGAAATTGCGCAAAATTGGGGGCTTCCCTCTTTTCCGTTTCTTAATGTTTATGCATTTCAAACTTTTATTTCGGCCGAAGATTTTTTTCGATAGTAAAATCGCCGCTTGCACCATCGGCGCGCTTTTTGCGCAGCGCGAACACCATCGGCGGTATCATCACCACCACCGCCGCGCACAAGATCAGGTACGAAGGCGCATAACTGCCCGTCATGTCGCACACCATGCCGCAGCCCGCCGGGGCGAACAGGCCGCCGAAGGACTGCGCGGCGGAGAATATGCCGGTGATGGCGGCCACGTCGCGCACGCCGAAGGCGGCGCGGGCGAGGATGGGGATGGACACGGAGCTGGACGCGCAGGAGAGCCCGCAGCAGGCGAGGAACGCCACGATGAAGGCAACGCTGGTTCCCTGCGCCAGCGAGAACAGCGCCACCACCAGCAGAACGCGCGCGAGCAGCGTGGCGCGCAGCGCGCCGAGCCGGTCGTAGAGCCCGCCCAGCGCGAACTTGCCGATCGCAAGGGAGGCCATGAAGCCGGAGGCGAGGTTTGCGCCGATGGTTTCGGAGTGGAACACGTCGGTGTAAAACGGCGTGGAGGTGGTGGCGATGGCGTTGACCGCCAGCCCCGCAACGGCGATGTCGAGCACGAGTATGTAGAACCTGCCGGTGCGAAGCGCCTCCCGCAGCGTCATGCCCGCGCCCGGGCCCTCCGACTGCTGCGCGCGCTCGGCGCTGTCCGCGCCCAGGGGCTCGAGCCCCTTGTCTGCGGGGTGCGTGCGGATGACGAAGAACATCAGCGGCAGGATCACCGCGCAGAGTATGGCCGTAAACACCAGCACCGTGGCGCGCCAGCCCACGCTGACCACGAGCTGGCCGCCGATGACGTTGAACACCATGCCGCCCACGCCGCTGCCCATGAACGTAAGCCCTATGGCCAGGCCGCGCTTTTCGCAAAACCAGTTGCCCAGTATGATGGAAAAGGGCACCACGTTGATCATCGCCTGCGCGATGGCGACCACCAGCGCGATCAGGTAGAACTGCCACAGCGTGCGCGCCGCGGAAAACAGCGCGTAGCACAGGCACATCACCACGGCGCTGACGCACATCAGCCGCCGGAGGTTCACCCGCGTGAAGATCACGCCCGAGAACAGCGCCACCAGCATGCAGCCCAGGGAGAGCATGGTCTGCGTCGTTCCCATGGCCTGCCGCGAAAGGCCCAGCTCCTCGCAGGCGGGCACGACGAACAGGCCGAAGCAGTTGTTGATGATCCCGATCTCCGTGGCCATGATCGCCATGCCCGCGGCGACGATCCACCAGCCGTAAAATATGCGCTTGCGCATGCTATTTCTCCTCTGCGCGCAGGTCCGCGGAGTAGGTCGGGTTGAGCGTGCGCGAGCGGCCGCCGGAGACCTCGACGGTCTCCGCCGTCATGTAGCTGGCCGCGGGAGAGGCCAGAAACACCACCGGGCGGGCGATCTCCTCCGGCTCGGCCACGCGCTGCAAAAGCGTGCCCCGCGCGTTGTAGGCGAGCTCCTGCGCCGGTATCGTGGCGCGCACGGCAGGCGTCGCGGTAAAGCCGGGCATGACGCAGTTGACGCGCACGTTCCAGGCGGCGTACTCGCCCGCCAGCGTCTGGGTGAGGTTGTTTACCGCGGCCTTCATCGGCCCGTAGAGCGTGCTGCGCCCGGCCGTGGGGCAGCGCGCGGCCAGCGAGCTTATGTTCACGATCGCGCCGCCGTCGCCCTTGCGCATATAGCGAAACGCCGCCTGCGCGCCAAAGAGCGTGGACTTGAACGACACGCCCACGATCTTGTCCACATCCTCGCCGGTAAACTCCCAGCCCTTCTTCACCACGGTGGCGCCCACGTTGTTGACCCAGGCGTCGATGCGGCCGAAGCGCGCATACACGTCCGCCGCGAAGCCGTACACCTCCGCCTCGCGCGATGCATCCAGCGCGGCGAAGTACACCTCGCCATGCGCGGACAGCTCCCGCGCCGCCGACTCGATCTGTTCGGGGTTGCGCGCGCAGATCGCCACCTTGCAGCCCGCCTCCAGAAACTCGCGCGCAACGGCGTATCCTATGCCCTTGCTCGCCCCGGTCACCACTGCGACCTTGCCCCTCAAGCCCAGCTCCATGCCGATTTCCTCCTTTTATATATCATCTCTCTTTGCATTTTTCACAGGACGGATATTTTTCGATAGGCTCAGTTGTTTATATTATAGCGGAATCAACAGGTTTTGCAAGAGCTTTCGCCAAAAACCGCCCCCGGGCGCCGCGGGCGGTGCGCGCGAATTTCACACGGCGCATATTGACTGCGCGCCGCGCCCGTGCTATGCTTGCGCGGGGCGCTTTTTTGTGCGCGTGGCGAAGAAAGCCGCCGGTTGCAACCGGCGCGCGCGAAATTGTCAGCGCCGCTTGCTGGCGTGCAACCGCGCGCTCTGCTATGCTGGGGGTGCGGTCGGGTCGCGGGGCGCGGCCGCAGATCGAGCGAGGAGGAAAGGGCATGATCTTTGCGGAAAAGCTGTTGAACCTGCGCAGAAAGAACGGATGGTCGCAGGAGGAGCTGGCGGAGAAGGCGGGCGTGTCGCGCCAGTCGATCTCCAAGTGGGAGAGCGCGGCGAGCATACCGGACATCAACAAGATACTGGAGCTGTCCAGGATCTTCGGCGTGTCCACGGATTACCTGCTCAAGGACGACATGGAGGACGTGGAGTTCGTCGCCGGAGACGAGGCCGATGGCGCGTATCGCGTCTCCCTCGAGGAGGCGAACGCGTTTTTGCGCTCCACGCGCGAGCAGGCGAGGCAGATCGCGCGTGGCGTGCTGATGTGCGTGCTCTCCCCCGCGCTCCTGATCCTTCTGGCCGGATTGACCGAGCCGAACCCGTGGGTGCAGCTGGACGATGGCACGGCGGCCGGCGTGGGCATGGCGGCGCTGCTTTTGCTGGCGGCCTGCGCGGTGGCGACGTTCATACTCAGCGGCGTGCGCATGCGCGCCTACGCCCATCTGGGGGCGGGCGCGTTTGAGCTGGAGTACGGCGTGGCGGGCGTTGTCCGGGAGCGCCGGGCGGCGTATGAGTCCGTGTTCGCGCGCCGCATCGCGCTGGGCGTGGCGCTGTGCATACTCTCGGTGCTGCCGCTGATACTGGCGGGCACGCTGGGCGCGCCGGAGTACGCGATGCCCGCGCTTGTATCGCTTCTGCTGGCAATGGCGGGCGCGGGCGTGTAC
>DXVG01000036.1 GCA_019409045.1 Clostridiales bacterium
CTTTCGTGGACCGCGGGGAGATTCGTTCCCGGCGCGTATTGGAACGCGGCTGGGCGCTCCCGCGCGCGTAGCGGCCTTCTGACTGCCGGCGGCCGCGGCGCGGGGCGGCGCTCAGCTCAGGCTCGACATGGCCGAGCCGCAGCGCGGGCAGATGGAGCCGGAGCTTCGGCAGGTCGTGCCGCAGTTGGAGCAGGTCGAGACCGCGCCGCAGCATCCGGACGTGGCCTGCGTGCCGGGGCAGGCCACGCTCCTTCCGGCGAAGGTGGTGGTCGCGCCGTTTTCGGCGCTCACCTGCTCAAACGCACAGCTCGACTGCGGGAAAAGGGGCAGCGAGAAAAACTCGTCACACACCGATTCCGCGTATTCCTCGGCGGGCGGGATCTCGCAGAAGCCGTAGGTGGGCACCATGATGTCCACCTCCGCGATCACCTTGAGCACGATGGTGACGCAGATGGTGATCTCAAAGGTGCAGTTGCCGATGTAAGTGCCGGAAACGCAAATCGCGCTCACAAGGCTCTCCAGCGTGAAGGGTATGATGGAATCCTCGGGGATGCACAACAGCACATCGCGGTCCACCTGCAACACCGCCTGGCCGATCCACTCCTGGCACCGCTGGTCGGTGAACAGCACGTCGATGGGCACGTCCACGGTCGCCTTCACGCGGGCGAACTGCGGGCGATCGCACAGCCTTTCGACGCACAGGTTGGTGATGCGGCCCTTGGTGGTCGAGGAGCGGCAGCTCTCAAACGTCCAGGTGCCGCAGGGCGAGGGCAGCGGGCAGGGGCTGTTTTCCGCGTTCTCCACGGCCTGCTCGTGCGTGATCGGCGCGCCGCAGGCGTCGCAGGTGCAGCTGCATTCGTTGCCCGAGCAGGTGCAGTTGCAGTTGACGTTGCAGCCCGTGCGGCAGTCGCCCGGAAGCACGGGAACGATGTTGGAGATGACGATCTTCTTGTCGTCGAGCTGCTCCTGACTCATGCAGGAATCGTAGACGTTCTTGACCTGGATGCACACGCGCTTGTCGAGCCCGTTGAGCACGTTCCCTGCGACCGCGCCCGGGCTCGATTCCGCGTTTGCGTTCTTATAGCTGTAAAAAGACATGGGCCATTCCTCCTTGACTGGAATGTGGGCCGTCGCCCACGCTGCATACTATGACCGGGGGAGGAAATGGTTCGAGGCGGCGATGGGCGCAAAAAAATCCCCCCGAAGGGGGGACGGGATGCTGGCAGGGTCAACAGACAGCCAAGGCCTTGTCAACGCCCTGGTTCCCCGAAGGGGGGACGAAGCGTCACAGCGCGAGCAGGCGCTCGGCGCGCTCCTGCCGGCCGGAGGCGAGCAGCCGGCGGATGAGCGTGGAGGAGACCAATTCGCCCTGGTCGTACACGGGCGGCACGATCACGGCGGCGAAGTCGAGCCTGCGCCCCACCTCCCCGATCAGCCGCGCGTCGCCCTCGCCGCGAAAGCCGAAGCGGTGGTTCTCGCCGACCACCACGGCCACGGCGCGCATCTGCGCGGTCAGGCGGCGGATGTAGGCCTCCGCGGGCATCGCCGCGACCTCGCGCGTAAAGCGGCGCACGAGCGCGTAGTCCGCGCCCAGGCGGGCGAACTTTTCGCACCGTTCCTCCAGCGTGGTCAGCTGCGCGGGCGCGCGCGCGGGGTCGAGCACCTGGAGCGGATGCCGGTCGAACGTACACACCACGCAGTCCGCGCCCATGTCCGCGGCGATGGCGTGCGCGCGGCGGATCAGCTCCGCGTGGCCGATGTGCACGCCGTCGAACGTGCCCAGCGCCAGCACCGACGCCGCGCCCCTGTATTCCCGTTCACTGTGCAATATCTGCAAGGGGGCCTCCTTCGCTCACCTGAGCAGCATCGCGCGAAAGCGCACCGAGCCGTCCGCCTGCGGCGCGCCCACGCCCGCGAACGCCTCGCCCACATACACGCGCACGGCGCTCGCCTCCGGCGCGGGCGCGTCCAGCCAGTCGGGCCGCAGGGGCATGCCGTTGCGCACAGCGGGGAGGCGGCGCGCGTCCACGCGCACCGCGGGCAGGTGGCCGATCGCCGCGTCCATGGGCGTCAGGCGCGCGGCAAGGCCGTCCGCGCCCAGCGCGTCCACATCCTCGAGCGTGAGCGCATTTTCCAGCGTGAACGCGCCCGCGCGCGTGCGCCTGAGCGCGGCCATGTGCCCGCCGCAGCCCAGCGCCTGCCCGATGTCGTGGCAGAGCGTATGTACACGCCCCTGCCGCAGTCCACCTCCAGCCGGAAGCGGTTGTCGCCCAGCGCCCCGGTCAGCCGCAGGCCGTCCACGCGACAGGCGCGCGGGGCCACCTCCACGCTCTGGCCACGCCGCGCAAGCTCGTACAGCCGCCTGCCGCCGCGCTTGACGGCCGAGTACATGGGCGGCGTCTGCAAAATATCGCCGGTAAAGCGCGCCAGCACCGCGCGCACGTCCTGCTCGGTCACGCGCGCATCGCTGGTGGAGAGCACCTGCCCGGTGGCGTCCTGCGTGTCGGTGACCACGCCCAGCTTGAGCTCGGCCACATAGGTCTTCTGTTTGTCGATGATGTAGTCGAAAAGCCGCGTGGCCGCGCCCACGCAGATGGGCAGAACGCCCGTAGCCATGGGGTCGAGCGTGCCGCCGTGGCCAATGGCCGTGCCGCGCGGCAGGCGCTTTCGCACAAACACCACGCAGTCGCTCGACGTCCTCTCCGGAGGCTTGTCCAGCACGAGAAAGCCGTCCATCATCGCGCTTCCCCCAGCACGTCTTCGATCCTGCGCAGCACCATGTCCAGCGCCTCGTCCACGCCGCGGTCGATGGTGATGCCCGCGGCCCGCTCGTGCCCGCCGCCGCCCAGCGGTGCGGCGACGTCGCGCGCCACGTTGTGCGGGGCCACGCTGCGCAGCGAGAACTTGGTGGAGCGCCCGTCCTCCTGCTCAGTGGCGAGCACGGCGATCTCCACGCCCTCGATCTCGATGAGGAAGTTGATGATGCGCTCGGTGTCGCAGCGCAGCGCGCCCGCGCGGCGGAACATGTCGTTGGTCACGCGCGCGTAGGCCACGCGGCCGGAGACCACCATGTCCGAGAGCGCATAGCCGAGCAGCCGCGTGCGCGAGAGCGTGCGCAGCCGGTAGATGCGGCGGGTGATCTCGTCCACGTCCGCGCCCGCGCGCACGCAGGCCGCGGCGGCCTCGAACGCGTCCGCGGTGGTGTTTGCGTAGTTGAAGTTGCCCGTGTCGGAGGACACGGCGGCGAACAGGCAGGTGGCCATCTGCGCGCTGAGCGGCACGCCCAGCGCCTCGATCAGCAAAAGCGCCATCTCGCCCGTGGCCGCGCGATCGGGCTCGACGTGGTTGAGCTGCGCGAACAGGGGGTTGCTCTCGTGGTGGTCGAGCAGCGCGCGGTCGGGGCAGGCCTCAAACAGCGCGCGGTTGTCGCCGAGCATGTCCGGCGCGCTCACGTCCACCGCCAGCGCGCACGCGGGCGCAAAGGGCGGGCGGTCGTCCTCCACCACGCACTCCTGGCCCGGCAAAAAGCGCAGAAACTGCGGCAGTCCCCCCGGCAGGCACGCGCAGGCGCGCTTGCCCAGCGCGCGCAGCGCCAGCGTCAGCGCGATGCACGAGCCGCAGGCATCGCCGTCGGGCGCGCGGTGGCCGAACACCGCAATGTCGTCCCGCGCAAGCAGCCACGCCGCCAGTTCACGAATCGTCGCCGTCATGGCCCCTGCCCTCGTCTTCCCGCAGCAGCTTCTGTATGCGCGCCGCGTATTCTATGTTGGTGTCCATCTCAAAGATCAGCTCCGGCACATAGCGCAGCTCCACCCGCCTGCCCAGCTCCCGGCGGATAAACCCCGCCGCGGACTTGAGCGCGGCCATCATGTCCTTGCGCCTTTCCGGCTCGAGCACGCTCACGCGCACCTTGCAGTAGCGCAGATCGCGCGTGACTTCGGCGCGCACGATGGACCATGTGCCGCCGATGCGCGGGTCGTGTACCTCGTCGCGCAGTATGCGGTCGAGCTCGCGCGCGACCTCGGCGCTGATGCGGTCGATGCGGTCATAGCCTGGCATGCGTTCCTCCTGACTGCGGCTTTTGCCGCTGAAAATCGGGCGTTGCGGCACAGCGCCCCAGTATGTTGACAAAGTCAACAGACTGCCAGGGCGTTGAGAATGCCCGCAAGGCAAGGAAGCGAGCCTGCAAACGAGGGAGTTTACACGGACGTAAGTGACCGCGGTTTGCAGGCGAAGCTGACGCAGGAAGCAAAAATCACTTCCGCTTGTTTTTTTCGGAGGTGATTTTTGCGTTTGCGGGCTTTGTCAACGCTCTGGGGCGTTCCGGCGGAACGCCCGCGTTGCTTTTTCGTTAGGGGTTTTCACAGCCCCAGCGGATTTGACATTCGGGGAAGGGGCTACTGCTCGATCTCCTCCATCTGGAAGCACTCGATCACGTCGCCCTCCTTGATGTCGTTGTAGCTCTCAAAGCCCATGCCGCACTCGTAGCCCGCGGCGACCTCCTTCGCGTCGTCCTTATAGCGCTTGAGGGAGTCCACCTTGCCCTCGTGGATGACCACGCTGTCGCGCAGAAGCCGCGCCTGCGCGTTGCGCACGACCTTGCCGTCGGTGACGTAGCAGCCCGCCACGGTGCCCGCGCCGGAGACCTTGAACACCTGGCGCACCTGCGCGGAGCCGAGCACCACCTCGCGGAACTTGGGCGCGAGCATGCCCTTCATGGCCTTCTCCACATCGTCGATGGCGTTGTAGATCACGCGGTAGAGGCGGATATCCACCTTTTCGCGCTCGGCGATGTCGCGCACGTTGTTGTCCGGCCGCACGTTGAAGCCGATGATGATGGCGTTGGAGGTGGAGGCGAGCATGATGTCGCTCTCGGTGATGCCGCCGACCGCGCCGTGTATGCAGCGCACGCGTACCTCGTCGTTGGACAGCTTTTCCAGCGACTGGCGCACCGCCTCCACGGAGCCCTGCACGTCGGCCTTGATGATGAGGTTGAGGTCCTTGATCTGCCCGGCGGAGATCTGGCTGAACAGATCGTCCAGCGTGGTCTTCTGCTGGGTCTTGATCAGCGCCGCGCGCAGCTTGTCCTTGCGCTCCTCGGCCACGCGGCGGGAGAGGCTGTCGTCGTCCACGGCGGTGATGATGTCGCCCGCCTCGGGCACGTCGTTGATGCCGATGACCTCCACCGGGTCGGAGGGCAGCGCCTCCTTCACGCGCTCGCCGCGGTCGTTGACCATGGCGCGCACGCGGCCGTAGGCCGTGCCCGCGACGATGGTGTCGCCCACGCGCAGCGTGCCGGTCTTGACCAGCACCGTGGCCACCGGGCCGCGGCTCTTGTCCAGCCGCGCTTCCACGATGATGCCGCGCGCCTTGCGGTTCGGGTTGGCGCGATAGTCCTGCACCTCGGCCACCAGCAGCACCATCTCCAGGAGCTGGTCCACGCCCTCGCCGGTCACGGCGGAGACGGGCACCATGATCGTATCGCCGCCCCACTCCTCGGTGACCAAGCCGTACTCGGTGAGCTGCTGCTTGATGCGCTCGGGGTCCGCGCCCACCTTGTCGATCTTGTTGATCGCCACGATGGTGGGAACCTCCGCGGCCTTGGCGTGGTTGATGGCCTCGATGGTCTGGGGCATCACGCCGTCGTCCGCCGCCACCACGAGGATGGCGATGTCGGTGGCCTGCGCGCCGCGCGCGCGCATGGCGGTGAACGCCTCGTGGCCGGGGGTGTCCAGGAAGGTGATCTGCTGGCCCTTGACCTGTACGGTGTAGGCGCCGATGTGCTGCGTGATGCCGCCGGCCTCGCCCGCGGTCACGCGCGTGTTGCGGATGTAGTCCAGAAGCGAGGTCTTGCCGTGGTCGACGTGGCCCATGATGGTGACCACCGGCGGGCGGGGGAGCAGGTCCTCCTCCGCGTCCTCCACGTCCTCGTTCTTCAGCGCGTCCTCGGCGGTCTCGGCAAGCTTCATCTCGAGCTCCACGCCGAACTCCGAGCAGACGAGCTGCGCGGTGTCGAAGTCCAGCTCGTTGTTGATGGTGGCGATGATGCCCAGCATCATCAGCTTTTTGATGATCTCGCCGGCGGGCTTGCCGATGCGCTCGGTCAGGTCGCGCACGGTGATGGTCTCGGCGGTCATGTACGCCTTTTCGATCTTCACCGGCTCCGGGCGCGGCGCGGCGGCATGCTGCTTCTTCTTGCGCTTGCCGCGCACGAATTCATCGTCCAGACCCCCGCTCATGTTCACGTCGCGGCGACGGCTGCGCACAGCGCGCTCGGGGTCGTTCTGGCGGACGTACTGCTTCTTGTTGGGGTCGTAATTGCTCACGCGCTCCTTTTCCATGGAGGGCGCGAGGTCGGGCATCTTGCGGCCGAAGCCGCCGCGCGCACCGCCGCCTCCAAAGCGACCGCCGCCCTGCTGGGGGCGCGGCGCGCCGCCCGGCGCGGGGCGCTGACCCGGCGCGGGACGGCCGTAGCCGCCCGGCTGGCCCTGGGGATTGGCGGGACGGCCGTAGGGGCCCTGCGGGTTCGCGGGGCGGCCATACGGGCCCTGCGGGTTGGCCGCGCGCTGCTGGCGCTGCTGCGCGAGCTGGCGGCGGCGCTCCTCCTCGCTGGCCTCGACCTCTGCCTTTGTGCGCACCACGCGGATGCCGGGCACGAACTTGGGCGGCTCGGGCCTGGCGGGCGCGCTCTTGGGCGCGGCGGCCTCCGCCGGCGCGGGCTTGGGCGCGCTGTGCTGCGCGGCCGCCTCCGGCTTGACCGGCGCGCTCGCGGCGGGCTTGGGCGCGCTCTGCGGCTGCGCCGCGCTCGCCGGCTGCTGCGCGCTCGCCGGTTCGGGCGTCGTTTCCTGCGGCTTTTCGGGAGCGGCGGCCTCTGCGCGGGGCTGCGGAGCGGCCTTCTTGGGCACCTCCGGCGCCTGCTCGCTGGAATACGCGGTCATGAACTGCGCGGCCTCCTCGTACTGGCGCTGCAATTCCTGCCGCGCCTCGAGCTCCTGCCGCATGCGCTCCTCGCGGACAAAGCCCTCGGAAATGCCGCGCAGGGAGCCGAGGACCTCCTGCGACTGCCTGCGCAGCCGGGAGACCTCCTCGAGCACCTTGCCCGTATTCGCGCTCAATTCTCTGGTCGCGTCCTGAACCCTGACCTTCGTCATTTGGTTTATGCCCTCCCGATCGTAATGTGTAGGCGTAATATGTCAACCGGTCTCCCGGTCAAACAGCTCCGCAACGCGCCGCGCCATGCCCTCGTCCAGCACGGCCACGGCCATGCGGCCCTGACGGCCCACGGCCTCCCCCAGGCCCTCGGCCGCGTACAGCCGCGCCGCGTGGCTGCGGCAGGCGTTTTCAAGCATCTTGCGCGTGTTGGGCCCGGCCCCGGCGTCGATCACCGCCAGGCGCGACCGGCCCGAGCGCACGGCCTCCGCCGCCGCGTTCGCGCCGAAGGCGAGCCTGCCCGCGCGGGCGCACAGGCCGAGCATGCCCAGCGCCCTACTGGCCGCGTTCAAGCTGCGCCTCCAGAGCGTCGAACACCTCGGGGGAGATCGCCGTCTCCAGCGCCCGCTCGAGGGCGCGCGTCTTGCGGGCGCGCGCAAAGCACTCGGGGCTGGGGCAGATATACGCGCCGCGGCCCGGCGCCTTGCCCTTAAAGTCTATGTGCGCGTCGCCCTCCTGGGGCTTGACCACGCGCAAAAGCTCCGCCTTGGGCCGCATCTGGCGGCAGGCGACGCACATGCGCATGGGTATCTTTCTGGGCTTGAGCGGCATCAGGCTTCACCGTCCAAGTCGCCCGGCAGCTCGCCCAGGTCGATATCCTCGTCCAGATCGAAATCGTCCAGCGCCTCGTCCGCGGCGAGCTCGGCTTCCCCGCCCGGGGCGGCCTCGCCCTGCGCGATCATCTGCTCCACCTGGCTCTGGGACTTTATGTCGATCTTCCAGCCGGTCAGCTTGGCGGCGAGGCGGGCGTTCTGCCCCTCCTTGCCGATGGCCAGCGAGAGCTGGTTGTCCGGCACGATCACGCGGGCGCTCTTTTCGCCCTCAGCAGTATAGACCGCGATCACGCGCGCGGGGTTGAGCGCGTTGGCGATGTACTCCGCCGGGTCGGACGACCACTTGATGATGTCGATCTTCTCGGTCTTGAGCTCGCTGACCACGTTTTCCACGCGCAGGCCGCGCGGGCCGACGCACGAGCCCACCGCGTCGATGAGCGGGTCGGTGGAGAACACGGCCATCTTGGTGCGGAAGCCCGCCTCGCGCGCGATGGAGCGGATCTGCACCACGCCGGAGACCAGCTCGGGCACCTCCAGCTCAAACAGGCGCTTGACCAGCCCCGGATGCGTGCGGGAGACGAACACCTGCGGCCCGCGGCCCTGGCGCGATACCTCCAGCACATACACCTTGATGCGGTCGTTTGCGTTGAGCTCCTCGCCGGGCATCTGCTGGCCGGGCTCGATCACGCCCTCGGTGCGCCCCAGCTCCACATACACATGGCGGTTCTCCACGCGCTGCACGATGGCGGTGAGTATCTCGTTTTCCTTCTGGCTGTATTCGTCGTAGATCACGCCGCGCTCGGCCTCGCGCAGGTGCTGGACCACCACCTGCTTGGCCGTCTGCGCCGCGATGCGGCCGAAGTTGCGCGGCGTTACGGGCACCTCCACCAGGTCGCCCACCTCGTAGCGCCGGTCGATCTCGCGCGCCTCGGCAAGCGTCATCTCGCACTGGGGGTCGTTGACCTCCTCGACGACGGTCTTGCGCGAGAGCACCTCGATATCGCCCTTTTCGCGGTCGATGCTGGCGCGCACGTTCGCGTTCTTGCCGTAGTTTTTCTTGTAGGCGGAGATCAGTGCCGCCTCGATGGCGGCAAAGAGCACTTCCTTGTTGACCCGGCGCTCCTTGGAAAGGTCGTTGATCGAGCTGATGAACTCGCCCGAATCAATGCCGCCGCTTGTCATGGCCATGGACATAAACCCCCTATTCGTTCCGTCCGGGCGCGCCGTCCCCCTCGGGGAAGAACGCGTCCAGGTCGCTCTCGTCAAATTCGATCAGCGGGCGCACGACGGCCACGTCCCTGCGGGCAAAGGCCGCCTCCCGCCCGTCGTCCAGCACAAGGACGACGCAGTCCTCCCGCAGGCCCGCCAGCTCGCCCACAAAGTGCTTCGCGCCGCCCACGGCCCTGTAGGTATTCAGCTCCACGCGCGCGCCCACCGCGCGCTCAAAATCGCGCTGCGTCTTCAGCGGGCGGTCCGCTCCCGGCGAGGAGACTTCCATATAGTCGTAGTCCACCTTTTCCACCAGCGGCAGCAGCCTGCGGTGGAATGCCTCCAGCTCGTCCACCGAAACGCCGTCGGCCGTATCCACATAAAAGCGCAAAAAGCGGCCGGTCGGCTCCTTGACCAGCTCCACATCCACCAGTTCCAGATGCAATTCTTCCGCGAGCTTTTGCGCGAGTCGCGCGGCTTCCTTTACCGGCATTGTCTGCCTGCCAGGCAACCAAACCCCTCCAAATCGAGCGCGTCATTGAAAATGCCCCGGAAAAGATATCCGGGAGCATCCTCAGAATACTTATACCATATTTCATTATACCACGCTTCTGCCCACATTACAACCAATTTCCGGGAGAAAAACAAGACTTAATCTTCACGGACGCGCTAACTTTGCGTTGTTTTTGGGGGTTGACAGCGCAGGGCGCGGCGTGTATCATATTTTTGTAATGTTTTTGCAATAATTTTGGCGCTCCCCTGCGCGGGGACGCCGCGGGACAGAGAGATAAGGAACAGGAGGAAGGAAAAAATGAGGAAGGTTCTTGTGCTCGTGTGCGCCCTGGCGCTCGCGCTGGGCGGTTTCGCGCCGGCCGAGGCGCAGGAGGAAGACGCGGCGCTCTACCAGTCCGAGCTGGGCTACGCCATCGCCCTGCCGGACGAGACGTGGTTCAAGTTGGACGCGCAGACCTATGCGCAGTACGCGGACACCGAGCTGGGCGCTGCGTTTGCGGGGCTGGGCCTGACGGAGGAGACGGTGGGGCTGATCGAGGGCTCCAACATGGAGTACTTCTATACCAGCGCCGCGCCGGAGCAGAACCTGAACGTGCAGGTGCAGGCCGCGATGGATGAAGCGCAGCAGCAGTCGGTGGTCGACCTGCTCCGCCAGACGTATGAGGCGATGGGCGTGACCGACTTTGTCAGCGGCGAATTCACCGTGGGCGAGAACACATTCATGGGCTGCGAGTTTACGCTGTTGGGGCAGACCGTGCTGCAGGCGATGGCCTACACCGACAACGCCTCCTACTTATTGAGCTTTACCGGCATGGACGCCGACACCATCGCGCGCGTGCTCACGCCGGCGACGTTCGCCTGACCCCGCCGCGGTGGTCAGAAAGAAATCGAATCGCTTCCGCTCGGAAGCGATTCAGTATGTTGACAAAGTCAACAGACTGCCAGAGCGTTGAGAAAGCCCGCAAGAC
>DXVG01000037.1 GCA_019409045.1 Clostridiales bacterium
CTCAGGTTGTGGATTCTTGCACTTTCATTTTTCCTGATTGGGCTTGCTTTGTCCGCTTTTTTGTTCCTTACCCCAACTTTTATTATAGAGCCCGATTTCGCCATTGAACGGATCGCCCGCTGCCTGCTGCCGATGATTAGGGTCTATTACGAAAGTGCAGAAGGTCATGCCGAGTTTGCAGAGTGGAGCGAAAAGAAAGACGCTGAAGACATCAAAGATAACAACAGCAGCAAGCCTGCTTAAATGACACCGCAAGGCTCGAAGGTCCACAGAACGCCGAAGAGCCTTGATTTACATAGACAAGGAAACAGCCGCCGTTAGGAGCGTTTGCTCCATAACGGCAGCTGTAGTGGTTTATATGGGTATTGATGTGATTATGGCGGCACTCTGTTTTAATATCAAATCCACTTGTTAATTACATTCGATTCGTTTCATTCATCGGAAAGGAAAGAAGGATTATAATTCAGTATTTCTTTATATCAGTAATTCTTTTATCTATTTTTATTTGTGCGGGCTTTTCCAGACATGGTAAAACCATATATGGCAAAACCAGATACGGAAAAGCCAGATGTGGTGATTAATCCAACGGTTTATATTCGGTCACAGCTTTCAAGTATGCTCTTGGATCACCGTTCAGAATGAGATCTGCATACCCAACAGGATCATTATAGATGAGATAGTCAAGCTCAGACCGCTGATACATATTGTTAGCAATTTCGTTTTCAACGGCAATGGTGTTAATGGCAATCATCGTACCATCCGAATACCGCAGCTCCACGCAGACGGTATCCATATTAAATTCACAGGATAATAGTTTCATTGTTCGCCCTCCCAAAAGTAGTTATATTGGTCTTCTTATGAAAACAGAGAGTGCCGCTGCTTGCGACATTCTCTGTGCTTATAAAACGATATCTCTTAGGGAAATAAGAAATCCGAACCCTTGACCGATTGGTCTAAGGTTCGGATTATCTTGCATTGGTGGAGGCGAGGGGGGTCGAACCCCTGTCCGAAGATCAGACGGCGCAAACTTCTCCGAGCGCAGTTCGCGTTTTGACATTCCCTCCGCCGGACTCCCACGAACGGGATTCCGACTTCAGTAGCTTCATAAATCCCACCCGCCGCAAAGCTTAGGCGGGCTGGTTCCCTGCATTTATGACGCCGGTGACCTGCGCCGCAGGAGGCTCAGGGCCGACGGTCACGGCTTAAGCCGCGACGGCGACAGTGTTGTAGTCGTCAGTTCATTTTAAGTTTCCCGTTTTTGAGGCGGTCCAGGGCCGCCGCTCGCTTATTGCGTCCTCCGTATCCCCGTCGAAACCAAATACGCCCCCGCGTTTCTCAGCCCTTTGCGCGCATGCTGCGTTCGATGTCGCGCTGCGCGTCGCGCCGGGCCATGTCGTCGCGCTTGTCGTAGAGCTTCTTGCCCTTGCACAGCGCGATCTCCAGCTTCATGCGCCCGTCCTTGAGATAGACGCACAGCGGGATCAGCGCCAGCCCCTTTTGCATCACGCCCTGATGCAGCTTGCGTATCTCCGATTTGTGCATCAGAAGCCGCTTGGGCCGGAGCGGGTCGGTGTTGGAGAAGCTGCCCTTTTCGTAGGGGCTTATGTGCATGCCGTAGACGAACAGCTCGCCGTCCTTGACTGCGGCATAGCAGTCCTTGAGCGTGCACTTGCCAAGCCGTATGGACTTGACCTCCGTGCCGCGCAGCTCTATGCCCGCCTCCCAGCTCTCCAATACAAAGTAGTCATGCCGCGCGCGGCGATTCTGCGCGACGACCTTCACACCCTTCTGCGGCATGGCTTTCCTCCTTCTCCGTCGCTACATTATAGCACGAACGCGCCCAATTGTAAAGGGCAGCCGCGCCGATCGCCCCTGCCATCCGCCTGCGCGGCGGAGGGATTTGCCTCGCGCCGCGCGGGCGGGGGAGGGGACGGCGCTACTGGGCCTGCGGCGTCGGCGTTGCGGTCGCCTCGGCCTGCGCGGCCGTCTGCCGGTCGTACTCCTCCCACAGCGGCCGGTACTGCGCGACATTGGCCTGATGCTCCTCGAGCGTCTTTGCAAACGCCAATTCGCCGGAGGTCGGCTCCTTTGCGCAGAAGTAGAGGTAGCCCTCCTCGATGTACTGCGTGTCGGGATAGAGCGCCGCCTGCATCGCAGCCGCCGAGGGGTTGCAGATGGGGCCGATGGGCAGGCCGTCTATCACATAGGTGTTGTAGTTGTTGACCGCGCTGGTCTCCTCCTGCGTAAGCGCCAGCTTGTTCACGCCCAGCAGGTAGGTGGCGGTCGGGTCGCTCTCCAGGCGCATGCCCGCATTCAGGCGGTTGGTAAACACCGCGGACACGCGCGCGTAATCGTCGGTCTTGCCCGCCTCCTTTTCGATCATGGAGGCGAGTATGATGATCTGATCCAGCGTCAGATCGTCGTTGCGATAGCGCTCTACCTGCTGGTACTCGCCGGTCTCGGCGTCCAGCTCGTACTGCACGGTGTTGGCGTAGTACACCTCGTCGATGACGGTGTTGGTCTGCTCCACCAAGGTGTTGATGATCTCCTGCGCGCTCGCGGAGCGGAACACGCGGTAGGTGTCCGGCGCGAGATAGCCCTCGAGCTGGTACTTGCGGCCGGAGAGCGTGCCCATGTCCTGCGCCAGCTTGATCGGATAGCTCATCTCCACAAACGGCGTCGCATCGCGGCACAGGTTCAGGAATTCCTCGCGGGAAGTGATCGCGCCCTCCTCGTACAGGTAGTCGGCGATGTCCTCCACCGTCCAGCCGGGGATGATGGTGATCGTGCGCTCGGCGTTCTGGCTGCCGGAGGTGAGCTCGTTGATGATGTCGTTGACGTCCATCGACGGCGAGAGCTCGTAGGTGCCGTAGCTGATCTCGTCGGTCACACCCGTGAACTGCACGAGATAGCGGAACACCGTGGAATTGCGCAGCAGGTTTTCGCGCTCCAGGTTTGAGCCGATCCGGGAGATGGAGTCGCCGGACTCAATGGTGAACTGCACAGTCTCCGTGCTCTGCGGGTCCACGGGCATCAGAAACGCCTCGTACACGCGGTTCCAGCCCATGGTCACGATGCCGATGACGATCAAGACGGCGCAGAAAAACGCCGTCAGCGGCCGCAGCACGCGCCACAGCCATGCGTACCAATATACGCCGTATTCCCGCTCCTTGTGCAGCGTGCGCTGGTCGTAGCGCATCGGCCGCGAAAACGGCCGTTTGCGCGACGGATCCCGGGGCACGGTATGCTTCTTGCCAGCCATTGCTCAGCTCCTGGTCAGCGAATCGAGGTCGATGTTGGCCACGTCCGCGAGTATTTTGAATATGTCCGAAAGCATCTTCTGAAAGCGGAATTCCGCCATCAGATAGGCGTTGACGTCCGGATTGAACTGCAAAAGCGTGCCGATCTGCTGAAGGCGCGTCAGCTCCTCCTGCTCCATGCTCTCGCCCGAGGCCAGCCGAGCCTGCATGCGGAATTGCAGGCGCTTGTACTCGTCCAGCAGCGCGCGGTTGGTTTCGTCCTCATAGGCCGATTCGCGCAGCCGCTCGTACTCGCGGTACTCCTCGCTGTCCTTCATCGCGCGCGCAAGCTGGTGCGCAAGGTCATAGGGATTCATTGGATCGCCTCCTGTCGGCACGGCCTTTTTTCTTAGACGCAAAAGCGACCGCCGTGGTTCAAATTTCCACGATGATGGGAAGGATCATCGGGTTGCGCTTGAGCGTTTCGTAGATGTAGCGCTGCACTGCGTCGCGCACGTCGTTTTTCAGGTGGTTCCAGTCGGTGGTGTCCACCGAGCCAAAGGCGTCGATGGCCCGCCGGGCTGCGGCGCGCGCCCCCTCGACCAGCTCGTCCGCCTCGCGCATGTAAACAAAGCCGCGGCTTATGATGTCCGGCCCGGACACCACGGCGCGCTCGTCGTGATCCACGCCCATCACCACGATCAGCAGGCCGTCCTCGGCCAAATGCTTGCGGTCCTTGAGCACCACCGCGCCCACGTCGCCGATGCCCAGCCCGTCGATCAGCGTCGAGCCGCTGGGCACGGAGCCGACCACGTTCATGCTGCCGTGCGAGAACTCGATGACATTGCCGATCTCGGGGATGTGTATGTTATCCTCCGGCATGCCCAGCGCGAGCGCGAGCCGCGCGTGATGGTAGAGGTGGCGGTACTCGCCGTGTACGGGCATGAAAAACTTCGGCCGGACCAGCGTGTGCATGAGCTTGAGCTCCTCCTGCCGCGCGTGGCCGGACACATGTACCTCCGCCAGCGCCTCGTAGATCACGTCCGCGCCCGTGCGCACGAGCTGATTGATCACGCGCGACACGCTCTTTTCGTTTCCCGGAATGGGGGAGGCGGAGACGATCACCATGTCGCTGCTGCGTATCTCCAGCTTGCGGTGCTCGGCAAACGCCATGCGCGAAAGGCCGCTCATGGGCTCACCTTGGCTGCCTGTGGTCAGCACGCAGATTTCGTTGTCCTCGTAGCGGTCGATGTCGTCCACGTTCACTAGCCGACCCTCGGGGATCTTGAGGTCGCCAAGCTGCATGGCCGCCTTTGCGATGTTGACCATGCTGCGCCCGATCATGCACACTTTGCGGCCGTAGCGCACCGCCGAGTCCACCACCGACTGTATGCGGTGTATGTTGCTTGCGAACATGGCGATGATGATGCGGCCCTGCGCGCGGTCAAACAGCGTGTCCAGCGTCTGGCAGACCTTCTTTTCCGACATGGTGAAGCCGACGCGCTCGGCGTTGGTCGAGTCCGCCATCAGCAGCAATACGCCCTTTTTGCCCAGCTCCGCAAAGCGTCCGAGGTCGATGGGCTTGCCGTCCACGGGCGTATAGTCCACCTTGAAATCCCCCGTGTGCACCACCGTGCCCACGGGCGTGTGGATCGCCAGGGCGCAGGCGCCCGCGATGGAGTGGTTGACCTTGATGAACTCCACCTTGAACGCGCCCAGGCTGATCGTGTCCCCGGGCTCGACCACGTTCATCTCCACGCCCTCGATGTAGCGGTGCTCCTTGAGCTTCTGCGCCACCAGCGCCAGCGTCAGCCGCGTGCCGTACAGCGGGGCGGGCATGTCCTTGAGAACATACGGCGCGGCGCCGATGTGGTCCTCGTGGCCGTGTGTGATCACATAGCCGAGTATGCGCTCCCGGTTTTTTTCAAGGTATGTCAGGTCGGGGATGACCAGGTCCACGCCGGGCATGTCCTCCTTGGGAAACATGGAGCCGAGGTCCACCACGATGATGTCGTCTCCGTATTCGAATACGGTCATGTTCTTGCCGATCTCGCCGAGTCCGCCCAGGGGGATGACCCGCAGCCTCGGTTCCCGCTTCCTGCTCTTTTTCTGGGACAGAAAGATTCCTCCTTTGATGTCGTGTTCTTTTGAGATGGTGCCAGGCCGCATATGCGGCTATCGCCTCGTGCCGCCGACGACGCGCGCGGTCACGCAAGGTGCTTTTCCACGCCGGAACGGCGGGGGCAAAGCGCGCGCCCCCGCGCCCGAAACAAAACGCGCCGACAGATGCCGGCGCATTGGAATGGCAGACCTCTTTATCCACCATAAGTATACCACAAAATTCCGGGAAATCGCGCACTTGCGCGGGATTTAACGTGAAAGCTCAGATTCGGGACTCCAGAAACTCCATGATCGCGCCTTTGGGATTCGCGCCGACCATGCGCGCAACCTCCGCGCCGTCGCGGAACAGGACCATCGTGGGTATACTGGAAACGCCGTAGGCCGCCGCCGCGGCGGGGTCCTCGTCGATATTGACCTTGGCGATGGTCACGCGGCCCTGCATTTCCTCGGCCACCTGCTCGAGCACCGGCGCGACCATGCGGCACGGCCCGCACCACGGCGCCCAGAAGTCCACCAGCACCTTTCCCAGCGAGGAGAGCTTGGACTGGCTCAAATCGCCGCTTTTGAATTCAACAATGTTCTTGGACACAGTCTATTCCTCCTTTTTCTCACAGGGGCGCGCGCTTGGGCGCAGGCGGCGCAGGCGCGGCTCCAGCATCTTGATCAGAAGAAGGCCGAGCGCGAGCCCCGACAGCGCGCACACCGCTTGCCAGACCTCCGAAAGCCCGAGAAACACCGCGAGCAGAAGCCCCGCAAACAGCAGCGCGACCGGCACGCCGTAGGCCAGCAGGGACGCCCGCGCGAAGCGGCTGTCCTCCAGCGTCAGCTCCACCGTGTCCCCGGGGCGATAGTCGCCCTCGGGAAGCTCCACAAGCACGCTCGCCGTCTGCCCGAACTGGCAGGCGCGACACTGCTGGCAGGCCTCGGTGCGAACCACCTCCGCCATCAGCCGCCCGTCGCGCTCGACCACCGTCGCCTCTCGCTTCATCGCTAAGCCCTCCGCATATAATATACACGCCTTGCCCGCCGGATAAACATCCGGCGGGCAAAAGCCTTACTCGACTGCGCCCGTAGATTCGACCGGTTCGGCCTGCTCGTCCTCGCCGGCTGCATCGTCTGTCTGCTGCGCGACCGGCCCCATCTCCAGGAGCGGCAGCACCTCGCCGCCGTAGACCGTGGGCAGCGAGCCGTCCCAGCGCTGCGCCTGATAGTAGGCGATCAGCTCCTCCGTCAGGGAGGACGCCAGCGCGGCGTTGGCCGCCGCCTGCTGCTCGCCGCGGTACTTCTCCGCGTCGGCGTTGATGCGCACCACGTTCGCGTCCGCCTCGGCTAAAATCGCGCGCTCCTCGGCCTCGGCCTCGGCCGCGATGATGCGCCGCTCGGCCGTGGCCTGCTCCACGGCGGTCTGTTGCGCCTGCTCGGTCTCGACGCGCAGGCGCGTCTGCTCGGCCACCTGCTTTTCCTCCACGGCGTCGGTGAACGCGTCGGTAAAGTCCACGTTCTCGATCGCCACGGAGCTGACGGTGATGCCGTACTCGGCCATCTCGGGCGCGAGCAGCGCGAGCACTTCCTCGGAGAGCGTGTGGCGCGTTTGCATCAGGTTCTCGGCGGTGTAGCGCGTGAACACGGCCTTCACGTTCTCCAGTATGCGCGGCTGCATCACCTTTTCATAGTAGTCCATGCCCACGCGCTGGTAGAGCTCGTGGCAGGTGTCGCGGCCGACGGCGTAGTTGACCGAGCAGATCACGTCCACCTGCTGTATGTCGCTGGAGAACGCCTGCATCGTCAGCGACGCGCGCTGCGTGCGCGTGTCCATGAGGATCACCTGCTTGATGGGGCTTTTGAGGTGGAAGCCCTCGCTGAGCGTGTAGTCCTCCACGCGGCCGAAGGTGGTCACCACGCCCGTATGTCCGGCGGGCACGGTCACAAACGGCGAAAACGAGGAAAGAAACACTACGGCCACGACCAGGATGACCACCACCGCGCCGATGATGAGCGCCCTGCGGGGAATGCCAAACGGCCCTGCCTTGCGCGGCTTTTTCGGCGAAGCTTCCGTATTGCTTGTATACATGCGTAAGACCCTCCTCTTTGGTAATGGCTACAGTATACCAAAGGGAGGGCCTGCGCACAAGCGATTCTGTACAAACACCCGCGCGGGGGCGCGCAGATGTCGTCACACGCGCTTGAACACCGCCGCCGTGCGGCTGGGGATGTATACCGGGAAGCCCACGCCGTGGCCGGGAACGTCCGTGGCCACATAGACGTAGTCCTCGCTGATGTTGCCGTTGCCGCCGAAGGCGGGATCGTCGCTGGAGAACACCGCGCGGTACTCGCCCTCTCCCAGCGGGTGCGTGGGCAGGAAGAAGTCCGTGGGCGACTCGGTGGGATGGAAGTTGAACAGGTAGATCAGGTCGCCCTTGCAGAACGCCAGCAGCTTGCGCTCCTGATCGATCCACAGGTTCACCGCGCCGCGCTTGGAGAGCACGCGGTACTTGCGGGCGAACTTGAGCATGGCGCGGTCAAAGTCGCGCAGCCAGGTGTACTTGAGCATGTCGTTGTCGCACAGCGACCACTGGCGACGGGCGTACTTGTAGCTCCAGCCGTTGCCCTCGCGCGGGAAGTCTATCCACTCGGGGTGGCCGAACTCGTTGCCCATGAAGTTGAGGTAGCCCTCGCCCGCGAGGACCATCGTCACAAAGCGTATCAGTTTGTGCAGCGCGATGGCGCGGTCCATCGTGATGGAGTGATAGTCCTTGTTCATGCCGGTGTACATCTCCGCGTCGGCCATGCGGAAGATGATCGTCTTGTCGCCCACCAGCGCCTGGTCGTGGCTCTCGCTGTAGCCGATGTTCTTCTCCTCGGGGCGGCGCGTGGTCAGCTCGTGCCACATCTTGCGCATGTCCCAGTCGTCGTCGCTGCCCTTGAGCGTCTTGATCCAGAAGTCCGGAACGCCCATCGACAGCCGGTAGTCAAACCCTATGCCGCCGTAGCGGATGGGCAGGCACATGCCGGGCATGCCGCTCATGTCCTCTGCGATGGTCACGGCGAAGGGGTTGACCGCGTGGATCAGCTCGTTTGCAAGCTGCAGGTAGGTGACCGCCTCCACGTTCGTGTTCAGGCTGAAGTAGCGGTCGTAGCTCATAAAGTCCGTGCCCAAGCCGTGATCGTGGTAGAGCATGGAGGTCACGCCGTCGAAGCGGAAGCCGTCGAAGTGATACTCCTGCAGCCAGAACTTGAGGTTGGACAAGAGGAAGTGGATGACCTCGTACTTGCCGTAGTTGAACAGCTTTGTATCCCACGCCGGGTGGTCCTGGGAGATGAAGTACTGGTCGTCGGTGCCGTCAAAGCGGTTGAGGCCCTCGTTGGTGTTCTTGCTGGCGTGGGAATGCACCACGTCCAGCAGCACGAACATGCCCATCTCGTGCGCGGTGTTGATCAGGTACTTTAAGTCCTCCGGGTTTCCGTACCACGAGGAGGCGGCGAAGAAGTTCGTCACCTGATAGCCGAAGGAGGCGTAGTAGGGGTGCTCCATGATGGCCATGAGCTGTATGGTGTTGTACCCGGCCTCCTGCACGCGGTCGAGTATGCGGTCGGCAAACTCGCGGTAGGTGCCCACGCCCTCGTCCTCCTGCGCCATGCCCACATGCGTCTCGTAGATAAACAGGGGGCTCAGTTTGCGCTTGCCGTATCCGCCGTCGGTCCAGCGGAAGGGGCGGTGCGGCGCCCAGACCTGGCCGTAGAACTCGTTGGTCTCCGGGTCGCGCACCACGCGGCGTATGTAGGCGGGGATGCGGTCAAACCGCTCGCCGTTCTTGGTCACCTGCACCTTTATGCGCTGGCCGTGCATCAGAGCGTCCTCGCCCTCGAGGCAGATCTCCCAGTTGCCGTTCTCCAGGCGCGTCATGGGGTGGCTCTCGCGGTTCCAGCCGTTGAAGTCGCCGATGAGGTGCATCTCGTCCGCGCCGGGGGCCCATTCGCGGTACACCCAGCCGTCCTGTGTGCGGGCGATGCCGTAGTAGAGGTAGCCGTTGGCAAACGAGGAAAGGTCGGCCTGGTCGCCCAGAAGCGCGCGGCGCGTGTCCGCGTGGCGCTGCATGCGCAGGGCGATGTCGCTGTAGTAGGGCTTGAGCCACGGGTCGATGGTCAGTATCTTGTACTGCGGCTGCTTCGCGGCGCTGCGTCTCATGAAATTCCCTCCGCAATTCTTTGTACAACTATTATACGCCCTCAATGAAAAAACACTATTGAGAATTGAAAGGAAATACGTTATAATTAGCGTTGGAGGGCTGTGCGCGCAGCGGCAGCCGGCAGAAAGGGGATGGAACGGATGAATGCAAGACGACTGACGACCAATGCGGTGGGGATCGCGCTGTTTGTGCTGCTGAGCTATATATCCATCGACCTCGCGTTTTTGAAGCTCACGTTCGCGTCGTTTCCCATCATCGTCTCCTCGCTGCTCTTTGGCTGGGTGGACGGCATGGCGGTCGGCGCCATCGGCGAGTTTATCCACCAGCTTCTGGCCTACGGCCTCACGCCGACGACTATCCTCTGGGTGCTGCCCGCCTTTGCCCGAGGCCTCATCATCGGCCTGTACGCCCAGAGGCACGGGTTTGAACTGAGCATGCGCCAGACGGCGGTGATCGTGCTCATCAGCAGCCTTGTGGTCACCGCGCTCAACACGGTGGTTTTGTACCTGGACGCGGCCATCGTCGGCTATCCGGTGGCGCTCAATTTCCTGCGCATCGTGCTGCGCTTTGTATCCTCCGCGGTCATGGCGGCCATCTACACCGCCATCGCCCCGCAGGCCGTGCGGCTCATCCGCAAAAGCGGCGTCGCCCGTCGCTGAACGTTGCTAAGAACGAGAACGGTTACGCGCCCCTTTCGGGGGCGCTTTTTTTGTGGGATAAGGGCGGGGCCAGGCTCATATATTCGCTGTGTGGGAGGTGCGCCATGGAACCGATGGAGAGGATATGCGCCTGTCTTCCAAAGGAGCTGGCCGGGCGCGCGCATGCTCGAATTCAGCGTATACGCCTGGGAGGA
>DXVG01000038.1 GCA_019409045.1 Clostridiales bacterium
CTTAAGAACCTGAGGTTCTTAAGAATCTCCCAGTGCCCTCTGGGGGTTTTTTGGGGGTCAGTCCATGACTTGGAGGAGCATGCACTTGAGGTATTTGGTTTCCGGCGCGGCGGGAAGGATGGGGTGGTCGATGGCCTGCGTGCGGTATTCGAGCAGGCGCACGCGCTTTTTCGCGTCCCGCGCCGCGTGGTTCACCATCTCCTGAAACGCCTCGGTGGAGACGTGCTGCGAGCAGGAGCAGGTGACCAGAAATCCGCCCGGCCGCGTCAGCTTCAGTCCCCGCAAGTTGATCTCCTTATAGCCGCGCAGCGCGCTCTCCACCGCCTGCCGCGATTTTGTGAACGCCGGCGGGTCGAGGATCACCAGGTCGTACTTCTCCGCCGCGTCCGCCTGTTCGCGCAGGAAGTCGAAGCAGTTATGCGCCTCGAAGGCGACCTCCAGGCCGTTATTGCGCGCGTTTTCCCGCGCCACCTCGAGCGCGTCCTCCGAGATGTCCACGCCCAGCACGCTCGCGGCGCCGTAGGAGGCCGCATTGAGCGCGAACGAGCCGTTGTGGCAGAAGCAGTCCAGCACGCGCGCGCCCGGGCACAGCGGGCGGATGGCCGCGCGGTTCTGCTTCTGGTCCAGGAAGAAGCCCGTCTTTTGCCCGCCCTTTACGTCCACCATGTAGCGTATGCCGTTTTCCGTCATCGCCACGCGGTCGGGCACATCGCCCAGCAGAAGGCCCGTCTGGAGCTCCAGCCCCTCGTGCCTGCGCACGGGCACGTCGTTGCGCTCGTACACGCCCGTCGCGCCCGTGAGCGAGGTCAGCATCTCGGCGAGCATGCCCTTGCGCATATCCATGCCCAGCGAGAGCGTCTGCATCACCAGCGTATCGCCGAACTTATCCACGATCAGGCCCGGAAGGAAGTCCGATTCCGAGTAGACGAGCCGGCAGCTTGCCGGGTCGCACAGCCGCGTTCTATACGCCCACGCGTCCTTCAGGCGGCGGAGGAAGAAGTCCGCGTCCGTCGGCTCGTCGCGCGTGGTGAGCATGCGCAGCGTGATCTGAGAGCGCGGGTTGTAAAGCGCCCTACCCAGCAGCGTGCCCTTACAGCTATATACGTCGATCACCTCTCCGGGCGCGCATTCGCCCTCGGTGCGCTCGATCTCCGATGCGTATATCCACGGATGCCCGCCGCGCACGCGCGTTTCGCGGGTCTTGCGAAGGATCGCCTTTGCCATGTGCCGCCTCCTGATGTGTATTCCCCGCTATGATAGCACATTTTCCGCATCTTGTCGATTCCCCGGCGGCGTGGTATAATGGCGGCGGTGATATGATGGAACGCAAACGTCTCAACAAGTTCATCGCCGACAGCGGGCATTGCTCCCGGCGCGAGGCCGACCGGCTGATCGCGCAGGGGCGCGTGCGCGTGGACGGGCGCGTGGGCGTGCTGGGCGACCAGGTGGAGCCCGGCATGCGCGTGGAGGTGGACGGAAAGCCTCTGTGCGGGCGCGGCGAGCGCGTATACCTGGCGCTGAACAAGCCGGTGGGCATCGTGTGTACGGCCGACCCGCGCGAGCGGTACAACGTGGTATCCTACATAAACTATCCCGTGCGCGTGTTCCCCGTGGGACGGCTGGACCGCGACAGCGAGGGGCTGCTTCTGCTCACCAGCGACGGCGAGATCGTCAACCGGCTATTGCGCGCGGCGGGCGGGCACGAGCGCGAGTACGAGGTGGAGGTGGACCGCCCGGTCACGCCCGAGTTCGTCGAGCGCATGCAGGCGGGCGTGCCCATACTGGACACGGTGACGCTGCCCTGCCGGGTGCGCAGGACGGGGGAGCGGTCGTTCAACATCGTGCTGGTACAGGGGCTGAACCGGCAGATCCGGCGCATGTGCGAGGCGCTGGGCTATCGCGTGGTGCGGCTCAGGCGCGTGCGCATACTGCACATACGGCTGGGCGACTTAAAGCCCGGGCAGTGGCGCGAGCTGACGCAGGCGGAGCTGGACGGTCTGGAAAGGGCGGGGATATACCGCAAAACGTTCTCATAAATACAATGCTTTGACACACTTTCTCCACATCTGGCCGCTATAATCATCTCAACGCTGAAAGGCGTCACCCTTCCCCCCTCTTTATGAAGCCTCCGGGATTGCCGACCCGGAGGCTTCCCCCTTTTTTGGGGGCGTCAGTCGAGTATGTTGCCGTCGGTGGAGATGGTGGTGACCTGCCAGGGGAGGAACTTGCCGCTGTCCTGGATCGCCGTCTTTACCGCGCTTTCCAGACCGCCGCAGCAGGGGACCTCCATGCGCACGATGTGTACGCTGCGCACGTCGTTGTTTTGGAGGATCTCGGTCAGCTTCCGGGCGTAGTCCACGCCGTCGAGCTTTGGGCAGCCCACGAGCGTGATGTGCCCGCGGATGAACCGCTCGTGGAAGGCGGCGTAGGCGTAGGCGGTGCAGTCCGCGGCGACGAGCAGCTTTGCGCCGTCGAAGTACGGGGCGTTCACGGGCACGAGCTTGATCTGCACCGGCCACTGGGCGAGGCGGCTGGGGGTGTGCGCGGGGGCGTCGCAGGCCGTCTGCGCGCGCTCGATGGACCTGGACTGCGTGCCGGGGCAGCCGCAGGGCAGCGTCATGCCCTGCGCGCGCATCTTCTCCTGCCGGGCCCTGAGCACGGCGGCTTCGTCGTAGGCGGCGGCCTCGCGCTCGATAAATGTGATCGCGCCCGTCGGGCAGGCGGGCAGGCAGTCGCCCAGGCCGTCGCAGTAGTCGTCGCGCAGGAGCTGCGCCTTGCCGTCCACCATGCCGATGGCGCCCTCGTGGCAGGCGGCCGCGCACGCGCCGCAGCCGTTGCACTTTTCCTGATCGATGTGTATGATCTTTCTGAGCATGTCGATTTCCTCCTTGTCCGGGGGCGTGGCCCCTGCCTTTCGGGTAGAGTATAGCGCGGCGGCGGCGAAAAGTATGTTGTATTTCCAACATAACGGGCGAAAAGCGCAAAAAAGCGCCGCGCCGGAGGCGATGCGGTCGCGGCGCGGCGTTGAGGCGCGAAATGTGTCAGTCCGTAGGTACCGGGGGATTGCAGTTCGGGCACGCGCCCAGCCCCAGGCTCCGCGCCTGGCGGATGGTGAGCTGACGGCGGTTCTCCTGCCCCTCGCAGGTGGGGCCGACGTGGTAGTACTGCGCGTTGTTGTACACGCTGTAGACGATCGTATCGTATATCTCCTCGTTGGTCAGCACGGGGGCCTCGGTGACCTCGGGCGTGGGGGTGATGCCCAGCGCCGCGGCGGCCTCGGCCTCCTGTTGCAGGAGGATCTCCTCGATGTTGGAAAGCGCGGTGAGCACGTCCTCCTCCGGGGCGTGCGTGGCCGCCACCGGCGCGACCGCCTGCGGCGACACCGTGGCGATCTGCGCGGGCTCAAACAGCGGCAGGCACATCGCCACCATCACGGCGAAGGACAGCACCGACGTGAGCACGCGGCCGCGCAGCGCAAACGAGCCCGTGCGCCATATCCACACAAGGCCCACCGGCGGCAGCAGCAGGCACAGCGCGATCTTCAGCGCCGTGCGCCCCTTGCCGTCCCGCCCGCCGCCCGGCTTGCGCATGTTGGGCGAATAGGCGTTGCTGGCGGAGCCGCCGTAGCGGTTGCGGTCGTTTTTCTGCACGCTTGCTCCCTCCGTTTGCGTCTATGCCCGGTCGCGCATGCGCTCCAGCGCGCGGGCGAGCTGGTCGGGGCAGCTCGTGCCGGCGCGGCACTGTATGCCCTTGAGCAGGCGGATCACCTCGTCCGCCTTCCTGCCCTCGACGAGGCGCGCCACGCCCTGCGTGTTGCCCGCGCAGCCGCCGACAAAGCGCACGGCCTTGACCACGTCCCCGTCCATCTCGATCTGTATCTGTCTGGAGCAGGTCCCCTGCGTGTTGTAGGTGTACATCCGTAAAAAGCCTCCGCGTTTGTTTCCGTTCAATTATACGACGCGGCGCGGAAGATGTCAAGCGGCGCGGCCCGCGCGAAAATCGCCGCGGCTTTTGCGCGCTGCGCTCTTGAAAAAACGCCGCGTTCGTTGTATGATATAGACTGGATATTGATATGGGAGGTTTTCCTGATGAGCATATGCAAAGTACCCTTTGGCAAGCTGGACAGCGGCGAGGCGGCCGACCTCTACATCCTGACCAACGCGAGCGGCGCTTCGGTGGAGATCACCAACTTCGGCGGCATCGTGCGCGCCATCAACGTGCCCGATCGCGAGGGCAAGCTGGGCAACGTCGTGCTCGGCTACAAGGACGTGAGCGGCTACCAGCCCCTGTGCGGATACCTCGGCGCGCTGATCGGCCGCGTGGGCAACCGCATCGCGGACGGCAAGTGCGTGCTCGACGGCAAGGAGCTGACCTTTGCCAGGAACGAGGGCGGCGTCACCCACCTGCACGGCGGCGACGTGGGCTTTGACCGCAAGTTCTGGGACGCGACCCCCATCGAGGGCATCTGCGAGGACAGCCTGATCCTCAAGTACACCTCTCCCGACGGCGAGGAGGGCTACCCCGGCACGCTGAAGGTGATGGTCACCTACACCTTCACCGACGACAACGAGCTGATCATCCACTACGAAGCAATCTCGGACAAGGACACGCTGTGCAACCTGACCAACCACACCTACTTCAACCTCGCGGGCGAGGGCAGCGGCACGATCTACGACCACACCATGGAGATCGACGCGGACACATTCACCGTGGTTTCCGATTCCAAGTGCATCCCCACCGGCGAGATGCGCCCCGTGGGCGGCACGCTGTTTGACCTGCGCGAGCCCAAGCGCATCGGCGACGGGCTTGACAAGACGCAGGACGACGAGCAGATGCGCTACGGCAACGGCTACGACCACAACTTCAACCTCAACGGCGAGGGCCTGCGCTTTGCCTGCGAGGTGACCGAGCCGACCACCGGCCGCGTCATGCAGGTCTACACCGACATGCCCGCCGTGCAGTTCTACGCCGGAAACGGCCTGGAGAGCGTCAATCCCGGCTCCTGCGGCCGCAACTACCACAAGCACGAGGGCTTCTGCCTGGAGACGCAGTACGCGCCGGACTCCATCAACCACCCCGAGTTCCCCGACAGCGTGCTGCGTGCGGGCGAGAAGTACGACTTTGTGACCATCTACGCCTTTGACGCGGAATAGGCATCCCTGCGGCGCGGGGAGGCCCCGGGCGGGGCTTCCCGCGCCAATCATCCGACCGTAAAGGAGACGACCAAATGCAGGTTCGCACACGCTTCGCGCCCAGTCCCACGGGGTATCTGCACCTGGGCGGATTGCGCACGGCGCTCTATACCTATCTGTTCGCCCGCCGCGAGGGGGGCAAGTTCATACTGCGCATCGAGGACACCGATCAGGAGCGCGAGGTGCCCGGCGCGGTGGAAAAGATATACGCCTCGCTGGCCGCGGCCGGCCTTTCCTACGACGAGGGCCCGGACGTGGGCGGCGAATACGGCCCCTACATCCAGACGCAGCGGCGCGACCTCTACCTGCCCTACGCGCAGGAGCTGGTCAAGCGCGGCGGCGCGTATTACTGCTTCTGCACAAAGGAGCGGCTCGACGAGGCGCGCGCGCAGGCGGAGAAGGAGGGCAAGACCTTCAAATACGACAAGCACTGCCTGCACCTCTCCCCCGAGGAGATCGAGCGCCGCATCGCCGCGGGCGAGCCGTATGTCATCCGCCAGAACGTGCCCACCGAGGGCAAGGCGGGCTTTGACGATCTGCTCTATGGGCATGTGGAGGTGGACTGCTCGACGCTGGACGACAATGTGCTGATCAAGGCCGACGGCCTGCCCACCTACAACTTCGCCAACGTGGTAGACGATCACCTGATGGCCATAACCCACGTCATGCGCGGCACGGAGTACCTCTCCAGCGCCCCGAAGTACAACCTGCTCTACGAGGCCTTCGGCTGGACGCCGCCGACCTACATCCACCTGCCCGTGGTCATGCGCGACGCCACGCGCAAGCTCTCCAAGCGCTACGGCGACCCCTCCTTCGAGGACCTGCTGGAGATGGGCTACCTCAAGGACGCCATCGTAAACTTCATCGCCCTGCTTGGCTGGAGCCCGCGCAGCGAGCGAGAGTTCTTCACCCTCAAGGAGCTGGAGGAGTGCTTCGACGTCGAGGGGCTGAACAAGTCGCCCTCCATATTCGACATGGACAAGCTGACCTGGTTCAACGCCGAGTACATGCGCAAGCTGCCCTTCGAGGAGTTTTACGAGCTGGCAAAGCCGTGGATGGAGAAGGCGCTGGGCGTGGACAGGTTCGACCTGCGCCGCCTGGCGGAGCTTTTGCAGGCGCGCACGGAGGTATTAAACCGCATCCCGGAGATGATCGACTTCCTCGCCGAGATGCCGGCGTTTTCCAGCGACCTCTACACCCACAAGAAGATGAAGACCAACCCCGAGATCGCCAGGGAGGCGCTTAAGGCGGTCCGGCCAGTGCTCGAGGGCGTGCAGGACTGGACCGAGCAGGCGCTGCACGACGCGGTGATGGCCGCGGTGCCCCAGACCGGCATGAAGAACGGCCAGGTGCTCTGGCCGCTGCGCATCGCCATATCGGGCAAGGCCTCCACGCCCGGCGGCGCGTTTGAGATCGCGTATCTTCTGGGGCGGGAGGAAACGCTGCGCAGGCTGGACGCATCCATGAAGGAGCTTGCATGAGCATCATATATCCGGACTACGACCGCTGTATACTCTCCACGCTCTCCTCGCTCACCGGCTATTTCGGCGCGGCGCTTTCCTACCCGCCGCTCGCGGAGCTGACGCCGCTTCTGGACACGCGGCCGAGGCATGTGATGCTCCTGCTGCTCGACGGCATGGGCACGCACCCGCTTTGCCATGCGCTGGGCGAGGATTCCTACCTGCGCTCGCACCAGATCGCCACCGTGACCAGTATCTTCCCGCCGACCACCGCCGCGGCGACCACCGCGTACTACTGCGGAAAGAGCGCGCTGGAGAGCGGTTGGCTCGGGTGGCATTTGCACATGAAGGAGTTTGCCACGGACGTGGTGGCCTTTCTGGGCAGGGCGTACTACACCGGCAAGAGCGTGGACGGGCCGTATCCGGCCGGGGAGCTGATCCCCTATGAGACGGTGTTTGACCGCCTGAAGGGCCGCTGCGAGACGCACACGCTCTACGCCTTCGACTCCTACAGCGAGCACGGCGTGGACATGCGCCACCGCGTGTCCTCGTTTGAGGACGTGGCGCGCACGCTGGAGGCGATCTCGCACGGCGACCGGCCCTCGTTCACCATCGCCTACTGGAACCAGCCGGACGCGGCCATGCACCTGCACGGCCTGGACTCGCCGGAGGCGAGGGCGCAGTTTCGCGCGCTGGACGAGCGGCTTGCGCGCCTGCACGGGCGGCTGCGCGACACGCTGCTGGTCATCACATCCGACCACGGCATGATCGACACCACCGAGGCGGTGGACGTTGCAAGGCTGCCCGCGCTTCTGGAGCCGCTGGTGCTGCCGCCGTCCATCGAGCCGCGCGCCTCGGCGTTCTACGTCAAGCATCACCGCCGCGCGGCGTTTGAGGCGGCGTTTCGGGAGATATGCGGCGAGGACTTCCTGCTCATCCCCCGCGAGGAGGTGATCGCCTCCGGCCTGTTCGGGCGCGGCGCGCAGCATCCCAAGTTTGACGACTTCATCGGCGATTACCTGGGCGTTGCCACGGGCACGCGCTATTTCGCCTTTTCCCTGCCGGGCGCGGCGCCCACGGACAGACTGATCGGCCAGCACGCGGGGCTCACCGCGCAGGAGATGTTCGTTTCCGTGCTGGCAGATAGGACGTGAACATGAGAGATACGGGCTATTATGTACAGATGCACCTGCACACCGCCGAGTCCAGCCGCTGCGCGCGCGTGGGCGGCGCGGACATGGCGCGCGCCTGCAAGGAGGCGGGGTACGACCTGATCGTGGTGACCGATCACTTCTTCAACGCCAACACCACCGTGGCCTACGACCTTCCGTGGAAGGAGCAGGTGCGCGGCCTGTTCGCGGGCTACCGCGCGGCAAAGGCGATGGGCGACCAGATCGGCCTTTGCGTGCTCGCGGGCTGGGAGACCTACACCGACGGCCCGGAGTACCTGACCTACGGGCTGGGCGAGGAGTTCCTGCTCAAAAACCGCGACATCGCGCTGCTTCCCAAGGCGCAGTACCTGCGCCGCGTGCGCGAGGCGGGCGCGTATGTCTCCCATGCGCATCCTTTCCGCGAGGCCAGCTACATCCCCCACTTCGATCCCGACCCCCTCGGCCTAGACGCGGTGGAGGCGTTCAACGGCCGGCACATGGACCCCTCGTTCGACGAAAAGGCGCGCGCGTTTGCCAAGCGCTACAAACTGCCCGGCGTGGCGGGCGCGGACGCGCACAACGCAATGCACATATACGACGGGGCGATGCGCTTTCCCTATCCCGTGACGACGTTTGAGGAGATCTTCGGGGCCATTGCAAAGGGCGAGTACGAGATCGTGCCCCACCTGACCGACCGCGCGCTGTCGCTGTAAGCCGCGCCGCTGAAAAAAGCCGCCCCGTGCGTGACGGAGGCGGCTTTGTCGCGTCCATGCGGCTTTTCACATCCAGTTTTCCGGCTTGCGCTCGCGGCGCATCAGGCGCCCGACCACCTCGCGCGGCGGCGCGCCCAGGTCCACAATGGCGTGTACGCCCTCGATGATGGGCATCTGCGCGCCGTACTTCCGCCCCAGTGCCAGCGCCGCGGGCAGTGCGTTGAGGCCCTCGACCACCATGCCGACCTCCTCCACGGCCTGTTGGGGGCTGCGGCCCTGCCCGATGAGCATGCCGCAGCGGTTGTTGCGGCTGTGCATGCTGGTGCAGGTGACCACCAGGTCCCCGAGCCCTGTCAGGCCGCTGAACGTCTCGCGGGAGCAGCCCATGGCCGCGCCGAGGCGCGCCATCTCCGCGATGCCGCGGGTGACGATGGCGGCGCGGGCGTTGTCGCCGTAGCCAAGGCCGCCTGCGATGCCCGCCGCCAGCGCGATGACGTTTTTGAGCGCCCCCGCCACCTCCACGCCGCGGATATCCTCGTTCGTGTACACGCGCAGGCAGTCGCACATAAACGCGTCCTGCACCATCGCCGCGGCCTGCGCGTCATGGCTGGCGGAGACGATGGTGGTGGGAAGGTCGCGCGATACCTCCTCGGCGTGCGTGGGGCCGGAGAGGGCCACCAGGCGCGGCTGTTTCCCGGCGGCGGCCAGCTCCTCGCCGATGACTTCGGAGAGTGTCATGAGTGTGTCGGCCTCCATGCCCTTGGCCACGTCCACGACCACCTGTTTTTCTTCCACAAAGGGCGCGGCGGCGCGGGCGGTATCGCGCACATACACCGAAGGCACGGCAAAGACCACGATGTCCTTGCCCGCTGCGGCCGCGGCGATCTCGCCGGTGAAGCGCACGCCCCCGGGGATGACCATGCCCGGGAGGTTGGGGTGGCGGCGCGTACTTCCCAGCGCCTCCACCTCCCGCGGGATCGCCGACCACGCCGTGACCGCGTGGCCGTTGTTGGAAAGCAGGCGCGCAAGCGCCGTTCCCCAGGTGCCCGTTCCCAGAACGCCGATGTTTCGCATATCGTTCTCCCGTCCGTTTTTCTCCATTGTACCCCGTTCGCGGCGGAAAGGCAAGCGCAAAAGCGCAAAGAAAGCGCCGGACGCGATGTGTTTCGCGTCCGGCGCCGATTGCCTTTGTTTTAGCGGGCCATGCGCACTTCCATCCAGATGGACTCGTAGAGGTCCATGTAGTCGGACATGTCGCGGAAGAACTCGCAGCGGTCGACCACGTCCTGCGGCGGGTTGAGGACCTCGTTGGCGGCCTCCTCCTCGCTCATGCCGTCCACGACGGCCTGAATGGGCGTGGAGTAGTAGATGTAGTCCATGTTCATGCGGGCGATGTCGGGGCGGCACATGAAGTCGATGAAGCACTCGGCGGCTTCCTTATTTTCGCTGGCCGCGGGGATGCACATGGCGTCCACCCAGATGTTGGAGCCCTCCTCGGGCACGCAGTAGGCCAAATCCTCGTTCTTCTCCATGGCGTAGAGTGCGTCGCCGGACCAGACCAGGCCGATGGCGGCCTCGCCGCCGACCATCTTGTCCTTGATCTCATCGACGAGGTAGCCGGCGCACACGCCG
>DXVG01000039.1 GCA_019409045.1 Clostridiales bacterium
CGTCAGGCTCACCCGCAAGGACGCCGCCGACGATTTCGAGATCGACATGCCGGCCATGACCATCGACCAGCCCGCGCAGAAGCGCGGCCATCGCCGCGAGGACAAGTCCAAGGCCAAGGCGCGGCCCGCCGAGGACAAGCAGCCCGCGGCCGCACCCGCCGAGGAAAAGCCGCGCAAGTCCAAGTCCCGCCCGCGCAAGGAGCGTGAGAGCGAACCCGCCGTGGTGCCCGCGGAGCCGCTCGAGCCGGAAGTGCCCTTCGTGGAGACGCCCGTGGAGGAGCTCTCCGAGGACGCGAAGCGCGCGCTGGCGTTCATGGAGGGGCTCACCGAGCGCATGGGCGTGGAGACGCAGTTCAAGGTCTGCGAAACGCCCGAACAGGTGCGCATACAGCTCTTTGGCGAGCGCATGAGCCTGCTCATCGGCCGCCGGGGCGAGACGCTGGACGCCATGCAGTACCTCACCAGCCTCAACGTCAACCGCGGCCGCGAGGAGTACCTGCGCGTGTCGCTGGACACTGAGAACTACCGCGCCAAGCGCGAGGAGGCCCTGCGCAAGCTGGCCGCGCGCATGGCCAACCGCTGCCGCAAGACCGGCAAGCGCGTGGCGCTGGAGCCGATGAACCCCTACGAGCGCAGGATACTGCATTCCGCCCTGCAAAACGACCCCAGCGTGACCACACATTCCGAGGGCGAGGAGCCGTACCGCAGAGTCATCATCACGCTGAAGTAGGTACTGCCTCGCGAAACCAATCTCCTCCCGGCGGCATCGCTGTCCGGGAGGGATTTTTTATGAAGGCGCGCTGTCCCACATGCCTCGCGGCCGCGGCGCAACGGCCCGCTGCCCAGAGCTCACGCGTAATAACCAAATTTTTGTCGAAATTTTTACTTTTATGTCCGATGCCTTGACAGCGCCCTGCAAATGTGCTATGCTTTGCCTTAATCACCGGGAGGAATTACCATGTACAACGAACTGCTCTACGCGCCCATATACGTCGCCCCGACGCAGGAGGAGCTGCGGTCCATGCTGGGCGGCGCGTATGCCGGCTGCAAGGCCATACGGGACTTTGTCCAGGCCAACTATAAAGTCGAGGAGCGTTGGCGCTATTCCGATATGCGCGACGCCTTTGACTGCCTTATGTACAATGGCGAAAGGCGCCTGTGCTCGCTGCATCTGCGCGAAGGCCGCCTCTCGCTGCTTGTGATGCTTTCCGCCGAGGAATGCGCCCGTTTGGAGGCGAGGAATGAGGGCCTCTGCCCGGCGATGGCCGAAAACTACCTCGCCGCGGAGGTGCGCGACGGCGTGCGCTGGCTGCGCGTGCCGCTGGAGGGCAACGCCTCGCTGGAGGATATATTTGCGCTGCTGCGCCTCAAGGCGGACCTGATCGGCATGGAAAGCGCATGGAACGAATCGCAAACGCATGGAGATGAAGGAAAATGAGTGAAGCCTGCAATCACGACTGCGGCTCCTGCTCCGCCGATTGCGCAAGCCGCACGGCGGATTTCCGCGCGGAGCAGAACCCGCACAGCAATGTCAAAAAGGTCATCGGCGTCATAAGCGGCAAGGGCGGCGTCGGAAAGTCGCTGGTCACATCGCTTCTGGCGGTCAGCGCCCGCCGCCGCGGCTTTGAAACCGCCATACTCGACGCGGACATCACCGGCCCGTCCATTCCCAAGGCGTTCAATGTCCACGAACAGCTCATGGGCACGGACGAGGGCGTCATCCCCGCCCAGACCAAGACCGGCGTCAAGCTGGTCAGCCTCAACCTGCTTCTGGAGAACGAGACCGACCCCGTCGTCTGGCGCGGCCCGGTCATCGCGGGCACGGTCAAGCAGTTCTGGACGGACGTGATGTGGGGCGACGTGGACTACATGTTCGTCGATATGCCCCCGGGAACGGGCGACGTGCCGCTCACGGTGTTCCAGTCGCTGCCGGTGGATGGCGTGGTGCTGGTCACCTCGCCGCAGGAGCTGGTGGGCATGATCGTCAAAAAGGCCGCCCGCATGGCGGAGATGATGGACGTCCCCGTGCTCGGGCTGGTGGAGAACATGTCCGGCTTCCAGTGCGACCAGTGCGGCAAGCTGCACGATATATTCGGAAAGAGCCACGCCGAGGCCGCGGCTCAGGAGCTGGGCATAGAGGTCTGCGCCCGCCTGCCGATCAACCCCAAGCTCGCCGCCGCGTGCGACAAGGGCATGATCGAGCTGTTCGAGGGCGACTGGATGGAAAAGCTCGTCGAGCACATCGTGGCGCAGTAGCCGCCGCGCAAAAATCCATATCGGCAATTCTGCGCAAGGCGGCGCGGCGAGGCGAAACCCTTGCCGCGCCGCTTTGTACGCGCATATATTTACCTATAGTTTTCAAAATACAAAAGCATAATGCGCATGTTGGGCATAATATTGTTAACATAAATGGAATAAAATGGTTTAGAATGAATATTCCGTTGCGTTCGTCTTGACGCGCGCGCGTCCAAACGGGCGGATACGGGAAAAGGGAGTGGGGATTTTGCGTAAAAGAATGAGGATACTTGCACTTGTACTGTGCGCCGTGCTGCTGGTCGGCATCTGCGGCCTTGCGGAGATCGACGCGCCCGCCACGGACAATCCGTCGCCCGGGCTGGACGACGAGTGTACCCATGAGGGCTATGGCACGACGCAGACCAGCACGACCGAATACGAATACGAACACAGCACCGAAAACAGCGCAAGTCACACGCGCACGGCCGTGACGACAACGACCACGCTGTGCGCAAACTGCCTTGCCCCGATCGGCGAGCCCGCCGTCGTAAGGAGCGACCCCGTCGAGGAGAAACACCGCTGGCAGATTGCGGACGACGTCTCCACCTGCGCGCTTTGCGGATTCGTCTGCGAGCATGCGCAGTCCACCACCGAAACCTATGAGGAGTGGAACAGGAACAAGCCGGTCGATTTTGACGAGAAAAGCCATACCATCTATTACGACGTCTACACCTGGAACGCGTGCAGCGTCTGCGGCTGGACGCAGGAAACGCCCACCTATAAGCTCGAGGCAAGAACAGAGCCCCATAATATGAGCGGCTCCGAGTGTATAGAGTACGGCTGCGAATACGTCTCCTGCAAAGACCACCACTTCGTGCCCGACCCCGACGGCCAGATGATGGGGGGAACGACGTCCTATTCGCCCGCGGACGCGGACACGCACTATGTGCTCGTAACCGGCTATGTATCGGTCATCTGTGAGGCCTGCGGCCAGGAGGAGACGAAGTACATGACGCGCCAGAGCGGCGACCCCGTGGCGCATGCCTTTGACGAGAACGGATTGTGCGTCTGCGGCCAGCGCGAGGACGGCGGCTACGGCGATACTTCCAGCGGCTGCAAACATGAGAACGTCGAGACCGAGACCTGGGTCGATACATCCTCCGAGAGCTTCGAGCAGTACGACGAACGCTACCACCTCGCCGCCGCGAGCCAGATCGAGCGCATGCTCAGCTGCACGGACTGCGGAAGCTTCCTGGGCGTGACCTATACGCCCGTTTCCGACGCGGTGCTTCTGGAGCAGCATTGCTATGAGACGGGTTCTGCGTGTATGGACTGCGGCTATGTCAACAAATGTACGCATGAAAACGTGTTCGTCAGCAGCAGCGGAGGTTCGATCTCATACGACGAGGGCTTCGATACCGGCAAGGGCACGCACATCTGCATGCAGGAGATCTCCGACCGCTGCGAGTGCATGGACTGCGGAGCCGTGTGGTGGGAGAACGCCAGGCTGGAGATGGCCGAGGAGCCGCACTTTGGCGCAGACTACAACGACGGCGTCTGCGCGGGATGCGGCGCGAAGTATGAGGAGACCACACTGCCCGAGGGATGCGCGCACGAGAACCTCCAGAGCCAGCGGTATCAGGGCTATCAGGAGGTCATCCGCTTCCCGGAGCAGCACCTGGTCATCGACCGCTATAACATCTACTGGGAGTGCCCGGACTGCGGCGACAAGTGGGCGCAGAGCGACCCGGCCGACGTGCTGACCTACTCCGCGCACACATTCGAGGGCGGCAACACCTGCACCGTGTGCGGCCTCACCTGTGAACACGAGCAGACCACGTCCAGCAGCGAGCCGCTCGACCCCGTCTACGAGCCTGTGGACGACGCCGAGCATACCGTGCGCATCGACACGCGGCAAACCGTCGTCTGCGACGGCTGCGGCGCGACCATCTCCCAGAGCGTCGCCCAGGGCGAAGCCGCCCGCGAGGCGCACGACATGACCGACGGCAAGTGCGTCAAGTGCGGCTACACGGCCTCGACCACCGAGCCGACGGATGCGCCGACCACTGAGCCGACGGATGAGCCGACGACCGAGCCGACGGATGCGCCGACGACTGAGCCGACGGGAGAACCGACCACCGAACCGACGGATGAACCAACCACCGAGCCGACCACCGAACCGACGACTGCTCCGACCAGCAGACCCACCGCCGCGCCCACCGCCGCGCCGACGCCTGCTCCGACCGTCGTGCCCGTGCCGGATGAGCCCATATTCGTCGAGGTGCCCGCGCAGGAGACGGTCCACGGCGTGAAGGTCGAGGAGGCGCCCCGCATGGCGCAGACGCTCGTGACCGTGGTCAGCGCGATCGAAGAGGAGTACGGCGAGGAGGTCGAGGTCCAGGTGGCGAACACCGAGGCGCTGCTCGTCGAGGAGGAGGCCGCGGCAATGCGCGAGCTCCCCGGCGAGGAGAAGGTGTTCGTGCTGCTGAGCATGCTCGGCTACGATGGCGAGACGAGCCACGCCGCCGAGGGCATGCAGCTCAGCGGCGAGGCCACGGCGCTGATGGAGACGATGCGCACGCGCGTGGATTCCATGACGCAGCAGCAGCGCGACGAGTTTGACGCGCTGATTGCGCAGTACTTCCCGGTCACGCAGCAGATGATCGACGGCGAACTGGTCAACTGCATCGAGATCACGCTGGAGATACGCCTGCCCTCCGGGCAGTATCGCCTCGAGAAGTACACCTTCATCGAGAAGGACGGCGCGTGGACGCTTGCGGGCATCGCCGCTGCGGATGCCGCTGCGACCGAGCCCGCGCAGGACGCGGCCGCCTGACCCTGAGCCCCTGATCGAAAAGCCGACCCAATCCAGCCCGTTTCCGCGCATTCGCGGGAGCGGGCTTTCTGCGTTCCTCCGGGTCCCCGGAGGAACAGCCAGAAATTGCATTTGCGTTTGCCCCCTGTGTATGAAATAATGAACGCACAAGGAGGGAGGCGTATGCTCTACATAGTCTCCGGCGCCGTCGTCGCGCTCTGCGCGCTGATCCCGCTGTGCTGCCGGATGTGGCAGGGGCTTGCGGACGCGTGGATGCGGGCGGTGTTCACGCCCGTCGTCTCCGCGCTCTCGTCGCTGTGCGCGCGCTGCCCCTTTCCGGTGGCGGAGCCGCTTGCGCTGCTGGTCGCGGCGCTCGCGCTCGTGCTGCTGTTTCGCTCCCGGCGGTGGGCGTGCCTGCTGCTCTCGTGCGTGCTGGCGGGCTACGCGCTCTTGTGGGCCCCCGCGTACTTTGCCACCCAGCGCCACGCCGTGAACGCCGCGGCGGACGCGGAGGCGCTCGCCGGCGTGTGCGCGCAGCTCGCGGACCGGCTGAACCAGTACGGCGCGTATGCTCCGCCCGACGACCTCCCCGCGCGCGCGCTGGAGGCCGCCGCGCTCGTGGACACGCCCGCGCCGGTGCGCGCCGCGCCCAAGTACGCCCGCTACCCCGAGTGGATGCGCCTCTTTTCGCTGGCGGGCCTGTTCGTCCCGTGGACGGGGGAGGCGCTGCTCGACCCCGGCGCGGCGGATGCGGCGCAGCCGTTTACCGCGGTGCACGAGCTGATGCACATGGGCGGCGTGGCCGACGAGGGCCAGGCGAACATATATGCCTACATCGCCTGTCAGCGCATGGGCGGCGCGTTTGCGCACTCCGCGGACCTGTGGGCGTTCAAGTACGCGATGGAACTTCTCAGCGCGCTGGACGGCGGCGCGTGGGCCTCCTGCCTTGCGCGCCTGAGCGCCGAGGCGCGCGCCGACGCGCTGGCGGTGGGCGGCGCGCTCACCGCGTCCGACGCGCAGGGCGGCGTCTGCCTGCCCGGCGCTTCGCAAAAAACGAACAGCTACGCGCAGCTCGCGCTGTGGCTGTGTGACGCGGCAAGTATGAACGCATAGAAAAGTGCGCACACTTGAAGTATCAGCGATGATATTTCAGGAGGACGCAATGCGATGAAGGGTTTGACAGGGCTATTCGGAAGGCTTCGCGCGCCCGGCCGGGACATGGGTTCCGCTTCGGGCGCGCAGCGCGACGACCGGTCGCTTGCGCGGCACATGCGCTCGCTCGCGGTGCAGCTTCGGGTGGACGGCCGCGCGCGGCTGCGCTGTCCGGGCGGCCTGGTCAGGGAGATACACGCGCTCGCCCGGGAGGCGGGCGAATTGCTCTCGCAAAGCGCCGGCGCGGACCCGGCGCTTTTGCGCCTTGCGCAGGATGGGCGCATCATGGAGTCCTGCGCGGCGCAGGCGCGGCTGGATGGCGGCATGCGCCTGCCTGGAACGGGCGGCGACCCGCGCGTCCTTGCGCTGATGCGCCACGCGGTGGCGCTGGGCGATACCGCGCTCAACGGCGAGCGGCTCATGGCGGCGCTGCGCGCGTTCGACGATGTGCAGGCGCTAACCATGGCCGAGGTGTGGGCCGCGCCCACGGCGCTGCGGCGCGCGCTGTCGGAGGCGTTCTGCCAAGTGGCCCGCGCCGTGGTGCGCAGGGGATATGAGCGCCGCGAGGCCGAGCGGTTCGTGGCGGGCGCCAGGGGCGTGGACCATCGCGCGTGGTCGTCCCCGGCGTTTTTCGAGCGCGCGCTGCAGCTCGCGGTGGAGCGCGAGCTTCCGGACATGCGCGCCCGGCTGGAGGCGTGCATCGCGCGGCTGGGCGAGAGCGGGGAGAGCATGATCCGCATCGAGCACGAATCGCGCGCGCTTCTGAACATGCGGCTGGACAACCTCATCGCGGCCAAGCGCATGCTGGACGCGTTGGACTGGCAAAAGTGCTTCCGGGAACTTTCGCGCGCGGAGGCCGAGCTCGCCGCCGACCCGGACGGCACCTACCCGCGCATGGACGACGCCTCCCGCGCCGCCGTGCGCGACCAGCTCAGCGCCATTGCGCGCCGCCTGCGCATGTCCGAGCGCGCCGTGGCGCGGGAGGCGGTGGCCGCCGCGCGCGAGTGCCCCGGCACGATGCGCGCGACGGTCTGCTGGTGGCTCTATGACGACGAGGGCCGCGCGGCGCTTTGCCAAAAGCTCGGCGCGCGCGTGCGCCTTCCCCGGCTCACGCCCGACCCGCACGGCCGCGGCCTCATCGCGGCGCAGGCGCTTTTGACCGCGGCGCTGTTTGCCATGTACGCGGCGATCGCGCGCAGCGCGTGGGTGCTCGCGCTGGGCGTGCCGCTTGCGTGGAGCGCGTCGATGCTGCTCCTGGGCCGCGTGGTCACGCGCTTTGTCCGGCCGAGGCCGCTTCTCAAGCTCAGCGGCGAGGCCGTAGAGGGCGCGGCGCGCGTGCTGGTGGTCATGCCCGCGCTGATCACCTCCGCGCGGCGCGGCGTCGAGCTGTGCGAGGGGCTGGAGACCGCGGGCTGCCTGGACGCGGACGAGAACACGCGCTACCTCCTGCTGGGCGACTTCCGGGACGGCCCGAGCCGCACGGAGGCGGACGACGAGGAGATCCTCCAGGCCGTGCGCGAGCGCATAAGCGCCATGAACGCGCGCGCGGGCCGCGAGAAGTACTGCTATCTGCACAGGGGGCGCTCTTTCTACGCGCCCGACCGGCGCTGGATGGGACACGAGCGCAAGCGCGGCGCACTGATGGCGCTCAACCGCCTGCTGCTGGGGCGGCCCAACGCGCACAGGGCGTTCGACGCGGAGGGCGAGGCCTGCGCGCAGCTGGCCGGCGCGTTTTCCCTGGTGCTCACGCTCGACGCGGACACGCGCATGCCGCCCGGCTGCGTGCGCGCGCTCGCGGGCGCGATGCTGCACCCGCTCAACCGGCCCCGCCTCGAGGGCGGAAGGCGGCGCGGCTACGCAGTGCTCCAGCCGAACATGGAGCTCGCGGCTTCGTCCTGCACGAGCGAGTTCATCCGGCTGTTTGCGGGAAAGGGCGGCATGGACGCCTACCCCGTGTCCGTCTCCAACCTCTATCAGGACCTGACCGGCCTGGGAAACTTCGGCGGCAAGGGCATGTACGACGTGCGCGCGTTCATGGAGGCCGTGGAAAACGAGCTGCCCGACGGGCGCATACTCAGCCACGACCTCATCGAGGGCGAGCTCGCCCGCGCCGCGTTCGTGAGCGACGTGTCCCTCTACGACGGCTTTCCGGAGACGTTCTCCGCCTACCTCAAGCGGCTCAACCGCTGGACGCGCGGCGACTGGCAGCTTCTGCCGCTGCTGTTCCGGCGAGGACTGCGCGGCGTTTCGCGGCTGAAGCTGCTCGACAACCTCCTGCGAAGCCTCGCCTCGCCGTCGCTGCTGGCGCTGCTGTTGCAGTCGATGTGGCTGGATTTGCGGCCCGCGTTCGCGCTGGGCGTGCTCTACGCGTTTCGCACGCCCATCGCGCACATATTCACCGCGCGCGGCGATACATGGCGGCGGGCGGTGGTGTCTCTGGCCGCGCTCCCGTCCACGGCGGCGTCGCTGTTCGACGCGGTCGCCCGCACGCTGTTCCGCCTCGCGTTTACCGGAAAACACATGCTCGACTGGGTGACCTCCGCCGACGCCGCCGCGGGCGGGACGCGCGTGGGCACGGCCTGCCGCGTGGGCGCGATACTGTGCGTCCCCGGCCTGCTTATGGGCGCGTGGATACCCGCGGCGCTCGCGCTGGGCGCGCTGTTTCTGCTCGCGCCGGGGCTGCTGGGCGACATGCAGACCACCTCCACCGACCCGCGCGGCCCCCTGCGCGTGTCGCAGATCGGCGTGCTCACGGGCCTTGCGCGCGACACATGGAGCTTTTTTGAACACTGCGTCACCGCGCGGGAGAACCATCTGCCGCCGGACAACGTGCAGATCGACCCCCATGTCGGCGTGGCGCGCCGCACGTCGCCCACGAACATAGGGCTGTACATGGTCGCGTGCCTGTCGGCGCGGGCGCTGGGCTTCATCCGCGAGGAGGAGATGCTCTCGCGCCTGCGCGACACGCTCTCCACGCTCGAGCGCATGGAGACATGGCGCGGCCACCTCTACAACTGGTACGACATAGACACGCTGCGCCCCCTGCGGCCGCGCTATGTGTCCTCGGTGGACGGCGGAAACCTCGCCGCCTGCCTGCTGACCTGCGCCGCCGCCGTGGACGCGCGGGACGGCGGCCTCGCGCGCCGCCTGCGCGCGATCGCGCGCGGCATGGACTTTGCCTGCCTGTTCGACCGCGATCGGGAGCTGTTCTCCATCGGCATGGACGTGGAAAACGGCCGCGTCAGCGCTTCGCACTACGACCTTCTGGCCTCCGAGGCGCGCATACTCAGTTACGTCGCGATGATGCTCGGCCAGGTGGACGCGCGGCACTGGAAGCACCTCGCGCGCCCCGTGGTGGCCGTCGGCAGGGAGCGCGCGCTGGTCTCGTGGAGCGGCACCATGTTTGAGTACCTGATGCCGGAGATCTTCATGCGCTCGCGCGCGGGCACGCTCCTTGCCCAGAGCAACCGCGCGGTGGTGCGCGCGCACAGGCGGCTGGGCGAGGCGCGCAGGCGGCCGTGGGGCGTGAGCGAGTCCGGCTATTACGCGTTTGACATGCAGCTCAACTACCAGTACCGCGCCTTTGGCGCGCGGGAGCTGGCCTTGGGCGGCGGCGCGAAGCAGAGCGTGGTCGCGCCCTACGCCTCGCTGCTGGCGCTGTGCGTATGCCCCGGCGCGGCGGCGGACAACGCGCTTGCCATGCGCCGCATGGGCTGGGCGGGGGAGTACGGCTTTTTTGAGGCCGCGGACTACACCGGCGTGCGCGCGGACGAATCGCCCAAGCTCGTCAAAAGCTACATGGCGCACCATCAGGGCATGGCGCTGGCCGCGCTTGCCAACGCGCTGGCGGGCGACGCGATCTCCGGGCTGTTCGAGTC
>DXVG01000004.1 GCA_019409045.1 Clostridiales bacterium
AGTTTGCAAGCGATGCTGACGCAGGAAGCAAAAATCACTTCCGCTTGTCTTCTTTTTGGAAGTGATTTTTGCGTTTGGGGGCTTTATCGACGCTCTGACGCCCGCGCGATGAGCGCGGGCGTTCCATCTGCGGCGACACACGAAAAGAAGGAGGACTCCATGAAGAACTACCTGTATGTCTCCACCTCGGGCGACGGATGGGAGAATCTGGGCCTGGACGAGTGGTTTCTGGAACACATCGCCCCGGACGACCTGGCGCTGTACTTCTACATCAACCAGAACGCGGTCATCATCGGGCGCAACCAGAATCCCTGGGCGGAGTGCGACCTGGCGGCCATGGAGCGCGACCAGGTGCAGCTCGTGCGCAGGATCACCGGCGGCGGCGCGGTGTACCACGACGCGGGCAACCTGAACTTCTCCTTTATCGCGGGCGCGGCGCGCTACGATCAGGACCGGCAGTTTCGCATGATCCTCGACGCCGTGCGCGCGCTGGGCATTCCCTGCGCGTTCACCGGCCGCAACGACCTGACTGCGGACGGCCGCAAGTTCTCCGGCAACGCGTTTTGCATGCGCGCCAACGTCAAGCAGCACCACGGGACGCTGCTGGTGCGCTCGGACCTTGGCAAGCTGCAGAACTACCTGCGGGTGGACCCTCGAAAGCTGCGCTCCAAGGGCACAAAGTCCGTGCGCTCGCGCGTGTGCAACCTGAGCGACTTCGCGCCGGAGCTGCGCGTGGAGACGCTGCTCGCGGCGCTTCAGGAGGCGTTCGCGCGCGAATACGGGGAGTACGAGGCCCTTCGCCAGGACGCGCTGCCGTGGGCGGATATACGGCCCTATGTGCAGAAGCACGCCTCCTGGGAATGGCGGCTCGGGGAGACGCCGCAGTTTGACCTGGAGATCGAAAACAGGTTCGACTGGGGAAACGTACAGCTGTTGCTCGTGCTCCGGCACACGCATGTGGAGGATGTAAAGGTGTACACGGACGCGCTGGACACGGAGCTTGCGCAGGCCATACGCGCGCTGCTCGTGGGCTGCCGGTTTGGCTCCGCGCCGATGGCGGACGCGCTCGCCGCCTCCGAAAACGCGCAGATCCGGGAAGTGGCGGAGTACATACGCGCGCAGCAGCTCTAGCCGCGCGAAATGCGCCGCATTTGCCGGAAATGGTTTTCCATTTGTTCACAGGCGCTTCAAAGGCGCGCGTTAGAATGGGACCATCGAAGGAAGCCCCCTTCTTTCCAAATAGATCACTGTCCCGCCCGCGCACGGAAAATCGCGCGGGCGGGACAGACTATTTTGGAAAAAACGCGACGGGAGGCCGTTTCCGCTCCCCCGCCGCTACAGGCGGCGGGGCGGAAAACCGCGGTTGCGGCGTTACGGCTGTTCCAGCACTGTATCGGCAAAGGCGAAGTAGGTTTCGTCGCTGGTCCTGGCGGGGAGCTCGCAGCCGGCGCTGAGCATGAAATTGTGGCCCCGGGTGCGCCGCAGAAGCTCGAGGCCCTTGGCGCGGGCCTGCTCGGGCGAGGCGTTCATCAGGTCGCGCACGGGGTCGGCGTTGCCCTTGAAGGGGATGCCCGCCCGACCGAACTGCTCGCAGGCGTCGCCGATGTCGACCATGGAGTCGATGTTGACAAGGTCCGCGCCGCTGCGGGCGAGCAGGCGCAGGCTGTGCGACGTGTTTCCGCAGATGTGCAGCTTCGAGCGGCCGCCGATGGCGCGTATGCCCTCGGTCACGCGGCGCTCATAGGGCAGCGCGAACTCCTCGAACTGCGCCGCGGAGATCAGCGAGGCCGCCGCGTCGCCGCAGCCGATCAGGTCCGCGCCCGCCGCGATCTGCGCGCGCGCGAACTCGATCTCCAATTCCGCGGCGAAGCCCAGCGCGGTGTGGACGAGCTGCGGATCGTCAAACAGCAGGTACATCAGGTTTTCCACGCCGAACCAGTCGCACACCTCGGCAAAGGGCATCTCCACCCAGCCGCAGATGAGCGCACGCTCGCCGATGCTGCGATGGAGCATCTCCACCGCGTCGACGCGCTGGCGCATGCGCGAGCCCTGGCGCGTGGGGTCCGGCCGCGTGCGCATGAGCGCTTGCAGGTCGCTTTGCGTCTCCACCAGCGGGCGCGCCGCGTAGGGGGTCTGGTTTTCGGGGTAGGCCACCTCGCCCCCGAAGTCCGCGCAGATGCGGAACGAGTCCGAGCAGACGGTCACCGCGTCCACGCGATAGTTTTCAAACATGTTCTGCTGCGCCTCGGCCAGCGCCGCCGGGTCGGTGGCGAACGTGCGGAAGTTGATCCCCGCGCGGTCCGCCGCGAAGAACATCAGCAGCGGAAAAAACGGCGTGCGGTCCGGGCGCTGCTTCTCCAGCACGGCCAGGCATCTCTGTTTTGCGTTCATGCGCGATTTCCTTTCGGGTCCGTTTGCGCGCTCGGCGCGGGGCGTCGCCTCAGGCGAGGCGCATCCGCCCAAAGTCGGCGGGTTGATGGAAGTTGGGCGTCGGGCCGGAGCAGGGGTTCCACGAAAAGTAGTGCGGCTCCGGCGTGAGATCGCCGCACTTGAAGCAGTTGGCGCGCATGGACAGGCCGGAGCGCGCCGAGAACGCCGGGAAGAAGTGCCGGACAAACGCGAACGGCACGCGGTAACGCAGCTCCCAGCCGTCCAGCGTGCGCGCGGCCTCGGGTGCGAAGCAGGGGTGCTCGGGCAGGAGCCGCACCAGTTCGCCGCCCGGGCCTCCAAGCCCGAGGTACATGCAGCAGTTCGGGTTGAATTCTATGTTGAAGTAGCGCTCGTCTCCATCGACGGGCGAGAAGAAAAACTCGAGGCAGCTGTCCTCGCAGGGCATGCCGACGGGCGAATCGTGCTCGGCGCGAATCGCGCGCTCCCGGGCGCGAAGGCGCACATGCAGCGCCTCCTCGCTCCAGCAGAGCTGCGCCCAGGCGGCCACGTCCGCCCGCGTGCCCCACAGGGGCGTGTCGATGGCGAGCTCCGGCACGTCCGACCAGTTCACGGCGCCATCCCGTCGAACGATGGTGTATTCACGCATGCGCGGTTCCCCCTTTCACTTGCCCGCGGCGCCGACGCTCCAGGTGTCCGGCGCGAGCCGGTAGACCCAGTTGTAGTCGTCCACCCGCAGAAACGATGTGAACATCTCCGTGGCCGCCCCCAGCGGGATCATGCTCGTCAGGGACGAGGAGATGCGAATGTCAAAGCTCTTGGCAAGCACCAGCACGTTTTTGCGGATGGCCCTGGAGACTTCCTCGATGAAGTAGTCCCCCAGCTCCAGCATGAAGCCGTGCAGCACGACCAGCTCCGGATTGAGCAGGTTGACCAGATTGGCGATGGCCACGCCGATGCGCGCCGCCACGCGGGAGACGCAGAACCTACACATCGCGTCCCCCTCCTGCAGCGCGCGCCGTATATCGGCCAGGGAGAGCTGGTCGGGGGCGTTGGGAAGGTCGCGCAGCATGGATTGCACGCCCCTGCCGAGCGCGCTGCGGATCTCCTGCACCAGCGCGGGAAAGGCCGTGGCGGTCTCCACGCAGCCGCGCTTGCCGCAGTAGCAGAGGCTGTCGCCGTTTCCGCTCATGTCCACGACCGTGTGCCCCAGCTCGCCCGCCACGCCGCTGGAGCCCTCCACGGGGCTGCCGTTGACGCAGAGGGACGCGCCGATGCCGTTGGACAACTCCACGCTGATAAAGTCCCGCACGCCCTGCGCCACGCCGAAGCGCATCTCCACCAGCGCGGGAAAGGCCACGGGGCTGAACGTCTCCACCGAGAGGCCCGAGAGCGCTTCCAGGCGGGGCTTGAGGTCGAAGTGTACCCAGTCGTTAAAGTGCTCGTAGTTGGAGACCAGCGTGCTGGTCAGGGAGTACAGCGCGGGGTCGTACAGGGGGTCGCTGATGCCGATGCCCACGATCTTCCGGTCGCCATAGCGCTCGAGTATGTCCTGCACGCGTTCGTAGATGCGCGCCGAAAGCTCCTCCTTGCGCATGTCCGGGCGCACATTGTCCTCGGTGCGATGGAGTATGGAGCCGTCCAGCTGCGTGATCAGCGTGGTGGCGCTTCCGCGGGCGATGGAGACGCCGATGGAGCAGATGAACTCCTTGTTCAGCTCCAGCATGGCGCGGCGCCGCCCGTGGCCGGTGGAGAGGCGCCCGGATTCCACGATGAGCTGTTCCTCGAGCAATTCCCGCGTGATCTCGCCCACGGTGCCCGGCCGGCAGTTCATCATGTCCGTAAGCTCCGTGCGGCTGATCGGGCCGAAGCGATAGATGAGGTTCAATACGAGATAGCGCTGGTATTCCTGGTTCCGGTTGAGCATACGGGTCTCACTCCATTTCTGGAAGGTTGCGGGCAGGGGCGCGGACGCGCGCCCCCATCTGCCGTTCGCGCATATGCGCTAAACGCCCCGCTGCATTTCGTCGATGGATTCGAGGATCGCGTCGGCCATATAGTCGACCTGCTCCTTCGTCAGCCCATAGATGGGGAAGTGCGTAAAGCGGCGGTAGAAGGTCTCCTCGCAGTTGGGACAGCTCTGCGCGATCGCGTCCTCGTCGTAGCCGAAGGTCTTCATGATGTCGAAGCGGTACAGCGGGCCGAAGTGGGGGATGTTGGTCACGCCCCGCTGCGCGAGCTTCTTTTTGAGCACCTGCACATCTCCGCCCGCCTTTTCGGGGTCGATGAGCAGCTTGTAGAGGTGGAAGGTGGGGCGTATCCGCTCGTCGCCCATCTCCTGAAGGATCAGCGCGTCGCAGCCCTTGAGGCGGTCGTTGAGGTAGGCGGAGGCCATGCGGCGCGCCTCAATGATCTCCTCAATGCGCTCGATCTGCCTGCACAGGCCGAGGGCCTGTATCTCGGTGGTGGAGCAATTCCCCGGCACGAAGGGGCCGCGCCTGCCCTGGCAGGCCCTGACGTCGTAGAGCCAGTCCTTGATGCTGCGCGTAAAGTCCGCGCCCAGGAAGCGCGCCCTGCGCATGTCGTCCAGGAAGGGCTCTATGTTCGTGCACAGCACGCCGCCCTCGCCAAAGGAGGTGATGTTCTTCACCTCGTGGAAGCTGAACGCGCCGAAGTGGCCGATGGTGCCCAGCTTGCGGCCGTGATACTCCCCGCCGAAGGCGTGGGCGGCGTCCTCCAGCACGATCAGGTCGTGCCGGCGCGCGAGCTCCATGATGGGGTCCATGTCCACCGGGTAGCCGCCGATGTGCACGGGCACGATCATGCGCGTGCGCGGCGTGATCTTGCGCGCGACATCCGCGGGGTCCATGTTCAGCGTGCGCGGGTCCACGTCCGCGAACACCAGTTTGCAGCCGATGGACAGGGGGTAGGCCATCGTGGCGACAAAGGTGATGGCGGGCACGATCACCTCGTCGCCCGGCTCCAGGTTCGCGTACTTGTAGGCGATCTCAAAGCCCGCGGTGCAGTTGCTGACAAACAGCGAGCCCTTTGTGTCCAGGTACCGATCCGCCATCGCCTCGGCCCTGGAGACCATCACGTCCAGCGACAGCTTGGCGGGCGGCTCGGAGATCGCGTCCAGCCTGCGCACCTCGCGCTCGACGTCGCGCATCACGGCCTCGTAATCCGCGCCGCTCCCCTGCATCATAAAGCGGATGAAGGAAAGCAGGTCCTCTACGTTGTAGTCCTCCCCCACCGCCGCCCAGGGCACCTTGTTTTCGCCGGTGTTGTATCGGAAGTCCGATGCTTTTTTCTTCATGGTTTGGAAAAACTCCTTCCGTTTTTAGCATTTTTCAGCAAGATCAACGCGCAGGAAACGGAAAGATCATGGGTCGCGGCAGCAGTTAAACTGCCCGCGGGGACAACGTTCGCTCTGGAACATCGCGCTTACCTCCTCTCGCGCACCACGGGGGCGTTTCGAGGTCGATCACAGCTTTTTCATCAAAGGTCGATCACGATTTTTTCATCGTTGGAACGATAGGCCGCCTCGATCACGCGCTGCACGCGCAGGGCCTCCTCCGCGGGAACCTCCAGGGGCTTTCCGTCGAGTATGGAATCGCAGAAGCTGGCGATCTCGCGCGCGTAGAGGTCGCCGAATTCCACGTCGATGTGTTCGCCCTCGACGTGCTTGGTGTTCTGCTGGGCGTCGTAGCCGCCCTGCGGGCCAAGGAAGAGCGCGTCCAGCGTGCCGCCGTCCACCTGGCCGATCACGCCTTCGCCAAGGAGGCGCCCCTGATCGCCAAAGACTTCCAGGCGCCACTTGGCCGCCTCGTCGGGAATGTTGAAGTTGGACTGTACCACGCACTGCGCGCCATTCTCCATGCGCAGCATGACGGTGGAGGAATCCTCCACTTCGTAGTGGAAGGAGAGCGTGTCATCAAACGCCGCGACCTGCCGGACGCGTGTGTCCAGGACGTATTGCATCAGGTCTATGCAGTGCACGCCCATGTCCATCAGCGCGCCGCCGCCCCCGCTGCTCTTTTTCTGCCGCCAGCTTCCGGGGATGTCGGGATACCAGCAGGTGAACTGCGCATACGCGCTGACCGGCCGGCCGATCTTGCCCTCGGCGATCGCGCGCCGCATCTGCTGCACATAGGCGCCAAAGCGCATCATCAGACCGGCGGCGAGCTTTACGCCCTTTTCGCGGCAGTAGCGTATCAGTTCCTCGCCCTCCTCCGAGCGCATGGCCAGCGGCTTTTCGATGAGTATGTGCTTGCCCGCGTCCGCGGCCATGCGGGCCTGCGGCGCGTGCATGGCCACGGGCGAGGCGATGTAGACCGCATCGATCTCGGGGTCGGCGAGCAGGTCCCGCTCGTTATCGTAGGCGCGCTTGCAGTTCCACTTGGCGCGGCACTTTTCCGCCAGCTCCAGATCGACTTCCATGACCGCCACCAGCTCCGCGCGGTCGCAGAGCATCATTCCGGGGATCGTGCGGCGATCGGCGATGCCTCCGGCGCCGATGACGCCCCAACGCACTTTTTTCATGGGAAACACCTCTTTATGGACTTTATGGACAGAAACAGGGGCGAAATGTCTCTCGCCCCTGTTCCCATAGTTCATGGATTATTCTTCGAAGGTCCAGAAGTCGGTGACGTTGCTGCCATCCACCATGTACAGGTCGATGTTGGTCTCCACCGGAATCTCATCGGCGTTGCCCTCGAAGTAGTCGATAGCCGCGTCGAAGACGTACTGCGCCAGAACCCACGCATCCACGTTCAGGCAGGCGACGTAGTTGGGGTCGCCCTCGTAGAGCATGCCGAAGGGCTCGGCGCCGTAAGCGCCCATGGAGAAGACCTTCACGTCGGTGTTGCCGACCTGCTGCAGCGCGGACACAGCGCCCATCGCGCCGTTGTCAACGTCGGAGATGATGTAGTCGTAGGGCTGCACAACGGCGGAGACGGCCTTCTCAGCGGTCTCGCGGTTGCCCTGAGAGTCGTACAAGTCAAGGATGGTCACTTCGCAGTCCTCGGCGGCGTCAAACACCTCGTGCAGGCCGACGAAGCGCTCCTGGCAGTGAGTGGAAACGGCGTTGGTCAGCTCGATGATGGTGGCCTTGCCGTCGTTGTGCTCGCGGATGTAGTCCAGGAAGTAGCGGCCCACGATGCGGCCGGTTTCAACCTGATCCCAGGTGACGGTGGTCAGAACCTTGCCTTCGCTGTCAGCCCAGTAGCCGTCGTAGATGATGATCGGGATGCCGGCTTCCACAGCCTGATCCAGCGCAGCGCCGGTGCCGTCAGGCGTAGTGGGGTCGATCATCATGATGTCGACGTTGTTGGCGATCATGTTCTCGATCTGCTTGACCTGGGTCTCGTCGTTCAGGTCGCCGTCCTCAACGGTGATGTCCGCGCCGTAGTAAGCGCCCAGCGCCTCGAGAGCGTTGGCGACCGCCGCGCACCACTCATCGCCCTTGTAGACGATGGAGCAGCCGATCTTCTTGCCGGAGAGGGCGTCGGTGTCATGCAGCGTCACCGCGGCGGGGATGCCGAGCTCAGCGGCCGCCGCGTCGGTGGATTCCACAGAGGTGTCGGGCGCTTCCGCGACCGCCGCCATGGAGAGCAGCATTGCCAGAGCCAGCAACAGAGTCAACAGTTTCTTCATAAGATACGTCCTCCTTACTTTTTTCCTCTAAACAGGCTTGAGCCTGTCTAAATTTGTCGGTTTCTCAGACGCACATGGCCATGATCTTTTCCTGCGTCGCCTCCTCGGCGGTCAGTTCGCCCATCTTGCGGCCCTCGTGCATGACCATGATGCGGTCGCACATGCCCAGCAGTTCTGGCATCTCCGAGGAGATCATGATGATGGTCTTGCCGTCCTGCACCATCTGGTTGATCAGGCGGTATATCTCCGCCTTGGCGCCGACGTCTATGCCGCGGGTGGGCTCGTCCAGGAAGAGTATGTCCGCCTCCTGGAACAGCCACTTGGCGATGACCACCTTCTGCTGGTTGCCGCCGGAGAGGAACTGCACCTGGGTCTGCATGGAGGGCGTCACCACATGCAGCTTCTGCGCGTACTCCGCGCTGAGCTTCGCCTCCAGCCCCTTGCGGATCACGCCGCCCTGCGTTATGCGCGGCAGGTTCACAAGCGTGGTATTGCGCTCGACGGACATGATCTGCACAAGGCCCTGCAGCTTGCGGTCCTCCGGGATGAGGCCCAGGCCGTCGCGTATGGCCTCGGCAAAGCGGTGGTAGTTCACCTTTTTGCCGCGCACATAGATCTCGCCCGCGTCCAGCCTGTCGATGCCCAGGATCGCCCGCGCAAGCTCGGTGCGGCCCGCGCCCACCAGGCCGGAGATGCCGAACACCTCGCCGCTTTTTACCTCAAAGCTGATGTCCTTGACAAAGCCGCGGGACAGGTTTTTCACCTTGAGGATGGTATCGCCGATCTTGCCCGGCTCCTTGGGGTACTCCTGGCCCATTTCGCGGCCGACCATCATGGTGATGAGGCTCTGGCGGTCGAGCTCGCCGATGGGCCGCGTGGCGATGTGCTTGCCGTCGCGCAGCACGCTTACGTTGTCGCACAGGTCGAACACCTCGCCCAGGCGGTGGGAGATGTAGATGATGGTGATGCCGCGCTCGCGCAGCTGGCGCACGAGGCGGAACATGACCTCCAGCTCGCGGTTGGTCAGGACCGCGGAGGGCTCGTCCATGACCAGTATCTTGGAGTTGTTGTTGATGGCGTGCATGATCTCCACGATCTGCTTTTTGGCCACCGTCAGCGAGGAGACCTGCGCGTTTACGTCGATGTCCATGCCCAGATCGTCCACGATCTCGCGGGCGCGCCTGCGCATGCCCTTCCAGTCCACCAGGCGGCCCTTCATCAGGATATTGCCCAGGAACATGTTCTCCGCCACGGTGAGCGGTTCGGCCAGCTTGATCTCCTGATGCACGACGCTGATGCCCGCGCGCCGGGCCTCGATGGGGCTTGCGAAGCTGCAGGCCTCGCCCTCGAGCATGATCTGCCCGGCGTTGGGCTGGTAGATGCCCGCCAGCACCTTGATCAGCGTGGACTTGCCCGCGCCGTTTTCGCCCACGAGGCCGTGTATGGTGCCCCGCTCCACTTCGATGGTCACGTCGTCCAGGGCTTTCACGCCGGGAAATTCCTTGCTGATGCCCCGCAAACTGAGAATATAGTCCTTGCTCATAGCTTCACACTGCCTTTCCCAGGGATCGCGTGCCTGCGGCGATCATCAGTCCTTCTTGCGGTTGCTCAACACGTCGAGCACCACCGCGAGCACGAGCACGATGCCCTTGAGGACGTCCTGCACGAAGGGATCGACGCCAAGCTGGGAGAAGCCGTTGAACAGCACGTTGAGGAAGATACAGCCAAACATCGTGCCCAGCACATAGCCCTTGCCGCCGGTGAGGGAGACGCCGCCGATGATGGAGCCGATGACCGCGTCAAACTCGTAGTTTTCGCCGTTGGTCACGGCCACGGAGCCCAGGCGCGCCATCAGCACCAGGCCGCCGAAGGTGGCAAGTATGCCGCCCAGCACGAACGTACCGAACTGTATGCGCTTGACGTTGATGCCCGAGAAGAACGCCGCCTCGCGCGAGCCGCCCACCGCGTAGAGGTTGCGGCCGATGCGCGTCTTTGTGGTCACAAACTGCGCGATGATGTACAGCGCCAGCATGATGACGACGCTGACCGGGATGGTGTTGTTGAGTATGTAGCCCCGGCCCAGCCAGGAGAAGCCCTCCGCCACCTTCGGGATCGGCACGGCCTGCGTGATCAGCTTGGCGACGCCGTAGCAGATGTACTGCGTGCCCAGCGTGGCGATCATGGCGGGCACCCGCACATAGGAGACCAGCGCGCCGTTGACGGCGCCCACGGCGATGCCGATGACGAACATGACCAGTATGGCGGGCACCGTCGGCCAGCCGAGGTTGCGCATCAGCACCGCGCCCACGCAGCTGACCAGACAGAGCATGCGGCCCAGCGAGAGGTCGAAGTTGCCGGTCATCAGCATGATGGACTGGCCGAGGGCCACGATGGCGACCGTGGAGGTCTGCAGCAGTATCGTCTTCCAGTTGGTCAGCGTCAGAAAGTACTGCGCGCCGAACCTGGCCTGGGAGAGGATGGAAAACACGACCACCAGCAGCAGTATGCCGACCAGGGAGATCCAGTTTTTCAGAAAGGTTTTGATGTTCTTACCCGCCTGTGCGCTCATGGATATACGTCCCTCCAGACTTCAATGTATCAATGGGTTTGCTGCGGACGCGGCGGCGCGGACGCGCGCCGGGGGACGACCGGAATGCTAGTAGCCGACCTTTTCCCAGCAGTCGAAGGGCGCGGCGATCTCCTCGCTGACGTAGACCTGCGTCTTCATGAGCTGAAGCATGGAGCTGGGAATCTGCGGGCAGACCGGGCCGTGGAGCACGAGGCGGGAGGTCATCCGCTGCCAGGAGGAGAACGTGTTGTTCGTCAGCAGCGCGTGGACCTCGATGCGCTCGCGGGCGTTTTTGACGTCCGCCGGGCCGATGGTGGCCGCCTTGGGCGGCACGCTCTGTATGTAGCCGGACTGGCCGAACACGCCGTGCAGGGAGTTCTGGGCCACCGTGAGCGGATGCAGCGTGACGATGCGCGCCTCCATGCTGAGCCACTGGTCGATGTCCTCGGCCATGAACTCGTCCACGGGGTCGATGAAGGCCATGTGGCCCGTCCAGCCGGGCGAGGAAGAGCATATGTCCGCGCCGCCCTCGCCGATCTCGGTGATCAGCTTGGAGTAGTGCCCGATGTTGGCGTTGGTGGGATAGTGGACGTTCTCCAGCGGCATGCGCAGCTTGGGGTCGATCTGATAGACGAAGTACTTGAGCATGGAGTGCGCAAAGCCGGACTCATACGTCTCCGGGGCGATGTTGCCCTGATCGTCCGCCCACTCGTCCATGGCGAATATGTGCAGCTTGCTGCAATCGACCTGGAAGTAGTTGATCAGCTGCGCCAGCGGGATGTAGGTCTCCGGCTCGGGATTGCCCAGGATCATGGTATACTTCCTGCCCGCCTCGGAGGCGGCTTTCAGGCGGGAAAACAGCGTGGCGATGAGCACCGGGTGCGGGTTCATCATCACCTTGATGTTGAAGTCGGGATTGGCGTGCTTTTCCAGGTCCTTGCCGGAGAGCTTGCGCAGACGCTCACAGACCTCCCGGTCCTTGAACGGCACATAGTCCGCGCATTTGAAATCGAACTTGGTGGGCGGGTCGAAGATGATGTCTTTCATTGCAGGGCCTCTCCTTTCAGGATAACGGTTTTGATGTGCATTTTATGATCTGTGACCACAAGGTCCGCGCGCTTTCCCACGGCGATCTCGCCGCGGTCCAGGAGGTTCAGGGCGCGCGCGGGGTTGCCTGCGGCGTAGCGGAACGCGTCTACGATGGAGGCGCCGGTGTGCTTCATCATGTTGCGGCAGGCGACATCCAGCGTCAGTTTGGAGCCGGCGATCTCGCCGGTGTGGTCGAAGTTGATGTCCTCCACGCCGTCGTATCCCGGCGGGATGGGGCCGTCGCTTGCGTAAGCGTCGGAGATGAGTATGATGCGCTCGTCACCCTTGATGCGGCGCACGAGGCGCAGCATGTACGGGTCCACATGGATGCCCCGGCTGTCGCAGATCAGCTCGGCGAAGATGTCCGGGTTGTAGTTCACGGCCTCGTCCACGCACACGCCGCGGCACTCCGGGTACTTGGCAAGGTCGCCCGTGGCGTTGGTGTGGTGCGTGCCGATGCGCAGCCCGTAGGGCATGAGCGCCTCCACCTGCTGGGGCGTCGCCTCGCTGTGCGCCACCGCGAAGGCCGTCCCCGGGCAGGCCCGACACACGTCGCGCACAAATCCCAGTATCCCCTCGCGCTCCGGGGCCAGCGCCCAGACCTTCGCAATGTCCGCCGCGGCCTGCACGATGGGCAGGTGCCGGCTTGGGTCCACCGGCCCGCGCCAGGGGTTGGATTCCTTGTCGCAGCCGAACTTCGGGTTCAGGTACGGGCCCTCCATGTACAGGCCCGCGATGTTCGGGCAGCGCCCGCTTTCCATGGCCGCGCGGATGACCCCGATGCTGTGCAGGTACTGTCGCTCGTCCATGCTGAAGTACAAGGCCGGGAAGATGCTGGTCACGCCGTGGCGCAGGTGATGCCGCGCGGCGATCTCGGGGGCGTCCTGAAAGAAGCGGCCGTCGCCCGCGTGTGAGTGGATGTCGATCAGCCCGGGGCCGACGTACAGGCCCTGTGCGTCCAATACCTCGCAGCCCTGCGGGATGCTCCGGCCGCGCATTTCTCCAAAGTCCGCGATGCATCCGTCCTCGATCAGCAGCATGGCCTCGGGGATCAGATGGTCGCGCATCACAAGTTCCGCATTGATGATCGCTTTCATAGCTCGCGCTCAGTCCTCCGTGGGTCGATTCGTCCGCAGCTGTGCAAGCAGCGCGAGGCCCTCGGCGGTGATCTTTTCCGCCACGCCCGCCGCATAGACGGAGCTGCGCGCCTCGTAGCCGCCTTCCTCATAGGCCTCCCGCGTGGGAAAGTAGCCCTCGTAGCCGTTGGCGATGCACATGGGCAGCACCAGCGACCAGCCCGGCGCCTGTTTGAGCGCGCGGCCGATGGCTGTAAAGGGCTCTCCGGGGATGCCGAAGAGCACCACCTCGCCAATCGCCACCGCGCTCAGCTCCATGGCGAACGAGTCCGGCCCATGCTCCAGGCGAAGCATGCGCTCCGCCTCGGCCACCACAGTGGTCAGCTGCATGCCGCGGAAGGGGATCTCCCCGTCCCTGCCCTCGCGGTGCAGTCTGGCGTAGAGGCGCGCCGTGGGCAGGTCCTCGGGCCGCGGCATGTTGGAGAGGACTTCTATGCGCCGCCGGGCGCAGCGCAGGGACGCGACCGGCGCGTAGGCGACCTTGGCGTATACCTGCAATACCGCGCCGGCGAGGACGTTTGCGATGTGCTGCGCGTGGCCGTAGCCGCGATCGACATCGTCAAAGTCCGGGCTGAGATCGTTCATATCGCCCCCGCGGGGGTGGACGTTTACATGGTTTACGTCGCCCTGCGCGCCGTTGAAGAATATGCAGCGAGTTCCCGGCAGCGCGCGCTCCAGCGTGCGCCGCGTCATCCCGGGCCAGTCGGCGGAGATGCCGTCCCCGCCCACCACGTCGGGATGGTTGCCGAAGTTGACCAGAAGCAGCGCGTCGCCGCCCTCGCGGTCAAAGCGCAGAAGGTTCACGCGCTCGTCGACCTGGCCGATGGGCTCGACGATGTCCGGGTTGTTCACGCCGGGGTTGGTCTGTATGCCGCCGTCGCGCATGCGGAAGCGCCGGACGAAGGCGACGCGCGGCGCGCCGGAGACCGCCCAGCCCATGCGCGCGGGGCGAAGGTCGTCCATGGCGAAGCGCGCGGCGTCCACCAGCCGGTGCGAGAGGAACTGCGCGTACTCGCGCACGAGGGGATCGTCGCTCTCCTCCTCCCAGAAGGGGCTGGTGTGCGTGTGCGTGCAGGCGATCAGGACCGACGAGGCGGGAATGCCCAGCGCCTGCGCCACGCGGCCGCGGCAGGCGTCGAACACCGATGTGGGCGAGACGCCGCAGTTGTCCACGCTCAAAAGCACCGCGCGCTCGCCGCCGCATTGCAGCGCAAGCGCGCAGACCTCCAGCGCGTCCAGCACGCGGCTCGCGCGCCGGGGGACATAGTAGCCCGAGAGCCCGATCCCCATCATGGGCGTGACATCGACGCGGCCGAAACCCGCCGCCAGGCCATTTGACATGGATGCTTCCTCTCCTTCACGCCATATCGCAGGGTTCGTGCTTATATTATATCAATTCCGTTATTATTGTCAAGCCCGAACTTTTAAAAAATACCTATTTTACCCATTTTGGACTGATTTTTATGCCCCATATCGACAAAAAAGCAAAAAAGGCGTTCAAAACGGCCGATTTATTTATTTCAGAAATCAAAATAAACCGGCCGTCGAAGTTGGCACAGGCGCGCGGCGCCTCAATCGGGAAGCAGGCGCCGGGTGGAGTGGCGCTGATATACGTTGTAGGGCCGGAAGCCCTCGGCATAGGCGACGCCGCACTGGTAGCCGCGATACTTGGAGCATGTGCGCACCATGTCGACAAAGTCTATGCCGTCGTGCTCGAGCATCCAGCGGATCTGCGTCTCATGGCAGGCCAGCGCGCGCAGCTTGACCTCGATCTGCCCGGTGATGTCGACGTAGTGCGTCGGCTGGAAGTTGACGCCCGCCAGCGTGTCCATGTAGAACACCGGCACGAAGCTGGAAAACGCCTCGTACTTGTGGGGGCGGTGGTGCAATCCGGAGCAGAAGCTGCCGTTGGTGGCGATGCGGCTGGTCTCGGTGTGGTCCTGCATGTAATCGTCGTCATTGTGGGTGATGATCACATCCGGCTGCACGAAGCGCACCACGTCCGCCATGGCGTCGATCACGGCGGAGTCGTGGCTGTCGACCTCCATGTCGTTCACATCCAGGTTGAACACCTGCCGCGCGCCGATGACGCGCCCGGCCTCCTCGGCCTCTTTGGCGCGCATCGCCTTGAGCGGCTCGGGCTCGATCACCACATGCCCCTGGCAGCCGTTGGCGACGTGGCACATGTACACGTCGGCGCCCTGTTCTACATATTTGCGCAGCGTGCCCGAGCACGCGATCTCCAGATCGTCCGGATGGCATCCTACGGCCAATACCTTCATTGCGTTCTCCTTTCCACGTCAGCGGGCGATCAGGCCGCCCGCCAGCTCGATCTCGCGCTTCGCCAGGCGCACGGAGCAAATCGCCTCCTGCAGCGTGGCGACGCTGAGCGGATGGTCGCCGCGCACGCCCTCGACGAAGTACTTCAGTTCGTTGAAATAGCCGCCCAGCGAGGAGATGTTGCCGCCGATCTCGTTCTCGGCCTGGAACTCCTCGCCCAGCGCGGGGCGGAAGGGCTTGCCGTCGTTGGGGTAGACCATCAGCCCGCCCGCGTCGTTGACCACGGCCGCGCCCTCGAACCTGACGCGGAAGCCCGCGGTGAAGGGGTAGTCGGCCGGGTAGTTCCAGCCCGCCTCCACGCTGACGGCCACGTCGCTTCCATAGCCGTAGACGGCGTAGATCTGCTGGATGAGGCCGTCCGCGTCCCGGCCGGCCTGCGCGAACACGCGCTGCGGGTCGCCCAGCAGGTAGCGCACAAAGTCCACGTCGTGAACGTGCATGTCCACCGCGACGCCGCCGCTGAGCTCCGCACGGTGCAGCCAGCCCTCGCTGGCCCACTCGGGCCTTGCGCTGAGGCGGTGGAACTGGCCGTAGAGGAAGCGCCCGTATTCGCCGGAATCGCACGCCTGCTTGAGCCAGCGGTATTCGCTCCAGAAGCGGATCACCTGCCCCACCTGCAGCTTCGCGCCCGTTTCGCGCTCTGCACGCAGGAGCTGTTCCATCTCCTCCTCGCGGATGCACACGGGCTTTTCCAGGAACACGGCCCTGCCCCTGCGCATGGCGGCCAGCGCGTGCTCGGCGTGCATGTGGGTGGGAAGGCAGATGTCGATGATCTCCACATCCGCCTGTTCAATCAGAGCCATGCCCGTCGCATAGACCGTCGCGCCGCAGTCGGCGGCCAGCTTCCCGGCGTATTCCGGGCGCACGTCCGCGACCGCGACCACCTTTACATCCAGATTCGCAAGCGCCTGATAGCACGCGGCGTGCATGCCCCCCATGAAGCCGCAACCGATGAGACCTACGCGGATCATTCCAATTCTCCTTTCAATATCCTGTCCATTGAGCAGGCGGTGTTGTAGACGATCTGGGACGCGCCGTGGGCGTAGGGCGGGATCATCTCGCCCGTCACCCAGCCGTCGTAGCCGATGTCCGCGAACGCGCGGCGCACCTCCGGCCAGTTCACGTCGCCCGCCAGCAGGTCCACAAAGCAGTTCAGCCCGCCCGGGGAGCGGCGGTAGTCCTTAAAGTGTACCTTTTTGATGCGCTTGCCGAGTATGCGTATCCAGTGCTCCGGATAGCCGGAAAAGACCACGTTGCCCACGTCGAAGTAGGCGCCCACATAGTCGCTGCCGATCTTGTCGATGAAATCGCGCATCTCCAGCGGCGAGAGCAGCAGCTTGTTCCACACGTTCTCCACGCCGATGCTGACCTTGAGCTCCTCCGCAATCGGGGCGAGCGCGCGCATCTGCTCCAGCGCGCGGTCGTAGGCGACGTCGTAGGGCACCACCGGGCGCTCCGGCACAAATTCCACCGACACGCTGCCGGGGACGACGAGTATGGTGTCCGCGCCCAGCGCCTTGGCGCATTGGAGCTGCCTGACGGCGGTGTCGTGCGCCCTGCGGCGCTCGTCCGCGTCGTCGGAGGTAAAGGAGTAGCTCCAGTAGAGCCCGCTGGCAACGCTGGGCAGTTCGATGCCGATCTCCTCCGCGCTCGATCTGAGTGCCGCGAGCTGCTCGGGCGTGGTCTGGGGCGTGAGGTCGCCCGCGCCGTCCATCGCAAGCTCTATGCCGTCAAATCCCGCGTCCTTTGCCATGCGCATCGCCTCGACGCAGCTCTTTCCCGCAAAAGACCAGTAGCTGATCGACTTTTTCACAGTATCGCCTCTCTTTCTGTTGCGCAGTGTTCGCTTCCGGGCGATTTGAATCGCCCCTCTAAATATAACATTATAGTCTAATTCCATAAAAAGTCACCCCATAATCCGCCACAAGATTTATCATATCGGACAAATTTTTTTAGATATAGATATTTGCGCGCTACATTTTATTTGACATCCGCCGCATAGCGGTTTACAATGAACGCGAAGGCAGCGTTTGCGGAGGAGGTGTCTCACACGTTTGAAAAGCACGCGCTGGAACCCCTGTTCTCCGTGACGCATCTGGTCAACGCGGCCTGCTACCAGTTGGGGCCGGACTTTCGCTGGCCGGGCGAGCGGCACGACTTCTGGGAGCTTGTGTATGTGGACCGCGGGGAGGCCATGATCAGCGCGGACGACGAGGAGTATCCGCTGCACACCTGGGAGATGGCCTTCCACTGCCCGAACGAGTGGCACAACGTGCGCGCGGCCGAGGGAGGGAGCGCGGACGTGATCGTGATCGCGTTCGTGTGCGACAGCCCGGGCATGGCGGCGTTTCGTCACCGCACGGCGCTTCTGGGGCCGCAGGAGCGCCAGTGCCTGACCGCGATCGTGCGCGAGGCGGAGCGCGCCTTTCTCTACTTTGAAAACCGCGCGCCCCATGTGAAGCTCGCCCGCCGGCAGGACGCGCCGCTGGGCGCGGAGCAGATCATACGCGCAAATCTGGAACAGCTGTTTATCCATGTGTGCCGCCGCAGCCAGGGCGAGGCCGTTCAGGCGCGGCAGACCTCCGCCAACGCGCTCAACCAGTACTCCGAAATCGTGGAGCGGGCCAAGAACTACCTGCACGCGCACATCGCCGAGAAGATCACCCTCGGCCGCGTGGCCGCGGAGATCAGCGTGAGCCCCTCCTATCTCAAGCGGGTGTTCCGCGAGCAGACGGGGCAGCCCGTCATCGCCTACCTGGCCGACCTGCGCGTACGCAGGGCCAAACAGATGATCTGCGAGCATCAGTACAACTTCAGCCAGATCGCGGAGGCGGTCGGCTTTGACAGCGTATACTACTTTTCCGCGCGCTTTAAGCGCTACACGGGCATGACGCCCACGGAATACGCCCGCTCCGTGCGCCAGTGAGCGGGGCGCGGCGCTTCGGACCTGTTTGCGGGCGCGGACGCGCCCGGGGAGATACAACGCGCATACTTTGGGAAAGGACGGCGAATGCAGATGAACATGATCGATACCTTACAGGGCTCCTATTTTTCCGAGATGCTCCCGCAGGGCTGGGACATACGCAGGATATACGAGTGCGTGTCCAACGACCCGGCGACGGTGTTTGACCGGCAGGACTTCTGGCACGCAGGCTTTGCGCCGGTGGCGTGCAAAAACCTCGAGGAGTTCGGCGTATACATGGGGCACGAAATCGCCCTGCAGATTCGCAAGGCGCGCGACGAGGGCCGCAAGCTGATCCTGATCCTGCCCGTGGGCCCGATGGGCATGTACAAATGGGCGGTCTACTTCCTTACGCAGTGGCAGGTGGATTGTGGGCATGTGTACGGCTTTAACATGGACGAGTGGTCCGACGCGCAGGGCAACACGCTGCCCGCCTCCGACCCGGCCGCGTTCCAGAACGCCATGGTCGGCGCGTTCTACGGGCCGCTGGGCGATCTGAGCGTGCCCGAGGCGCAGCGCAACTTCGCCACAAGGGAAAACCTGGCCGCCTACCCCGAGAAGATCGCCGCCCTCAAGGCTCAGGGCGCAAGGCAGGTGCTGGTCTACGGCATAGGGCGCATGTGCCACATCGCCTTCTGGGAGCCGCACTTTGCGCAGGAGTACGATACGATCGAGGCGTGGAAGGCCGAGCCCTATCGCATCGGCGCGCGGCTGCATCCCTTCACGATCGAGCAAAACGCCATCACGTCCTTCCGCTCGTCCTGGCCGCTGATCCCCTGCTATGCAAACACCATCGGCCCTGGCGTCATCTTCGGCTCCGATTACGCCATCGGCGGCGCGGACGGCGTGCTCTCGCGCGGCATGCAGTGGCAGGGCATGAGCTTCTGGATGACGCTGCGCTACGGCCCCTGCAAGAGCGTCACCTCCAGCTGGATCCCCACCATGCCGGGCAAGCTGTTCTTCATGGAGGAGCTGGCCGGCCCGCTGTGCGCGGACACCAACTGATTCCCGCTCGCCTGCTGAAAAAGCGCCCGAGCTGCGTGCAATGCGCAGATCGGGCGCTTCAGGATGTTGACAAAGTCAACAGACTGCCAGGGCGTTGAGAAGGCCCGCAAGCCAAGGAAGCGAGCCTGCAAACAAGGGAGCTTACACGGACGTAAGTGACCGCAGTTTGCAGGTGAAGCTGACGCAGGAAGCAAAAATCACTTCCGCTTCTTTTCTTTCGGAAGTGATTTTTGCGTTTGGGGGCTTTATCGACGCTCTGAGCACCCGAGCTGCGCAATGCGCAGATCGGGCGCTTTTCGGCGTCGGACGCGCTAGAGGGCGCGATGGTTCAGCCGCTCGCCCACCGCCCCGCCGGGGTGGATGCGCGCGAACTGGCCGGACTGATAGCCCGTCTGCTCGATCATCGCGGCCTGCAGCGCGTGGAAGATCATGCACAATGCCGTCGTGCTGGTGGTCCCTTGCAGGTTGTCCCGGTCGGTCTCGCGGTTGACGTGCTGGTGGAGCACGACGTCCGCCTGCATGGCGAGGGGAGATTCCAGGTTCTGCGTGACGGTGATGATGCCCACTTCCTTCTCCCGACAGATCTGCGCGATGGGCAAAAGCTCGCTCGTCTTTCCGCCGCGGGAGGCCAGGAGCATCACGTCGCCCTTTTGCAGAAAGCCCGTCGCGCCGTGCACGGCCTCCGCCGGGGAGATGAAGCGCGCCGGGCGCTCGATGCAGCACATCAGGTGCGCAAAGTGCCGGCAGGCAATGCCGGAGTGGCCGCAGCCGGACGCGCCGATGCGCGGCGCAGCGCAGAGCAGCTCCACCGCGCGGGAAAACGCGGCCTCGTCAAAGTCTTCCAGCATCTCCCGGATGCAGGCGGCCTCGATGTCATATGCCGCGCGCGCGGCGGCAAGCGCATTGGGTAGGATCATGGCCCTTGTACCTCCTGTCTCCACATCTTGCGTGCGGTTTTCCCGGCGGCGGCGGGCCGCGCGGCCCGGGGCGACCTTCACTGCCATTATAACAGAGGCGCGGGAAATGTCAAGCGCGATACTATCCTTTTCGAAAAAAGCGGCCGCCAAATCGCCGAAAATTTTTGAAATCGAAAGTATGCGCAAAATGATATTGACAGTTTTTCCACATTCGGCTATAATAGCGGTGGAAGTATTTTGTTTTTAGAAAGAGAGGTACGCCCATGAAGCAGGGATGCGGCATCCGTCCCCCATTTTTTGAGATCGGCCCCAAGTCCTACCTGTACGGGCAGGACGTGATCGATCTGGCCATCGCCGCGGACGCGGCCTCGGAGAAGTACGACGTGGACATCATCTTCACCACGCCCGTGGTGGAGATCGCGCGGGTGAAGGCGGCCACAAAGCGCATCCATGTGTTTGCCCCGCACATGGACCCGCTGCGGCCCGGGCGCGGCCTTGCGGACACGCTGCCCGAATCCCTGGTGGCGGCCGGGGCGGAGGGCGTTATGCTCAACCACTGCGAAAAGCCGCTGAGCATCAGCGTATTGCGCGAGACCATCGAGCGCGCAAAGGAAGTGGGGCTGACCACCATCGTGTGCGCGGATTCCTGCCGCGAGGCGGCCATGATCGCCATGCTCCATCCGGACATCATCGTCGCCGAGCCCACCGAGCTTGTGGGCACGGGCGTTTCCTGCGGCCCCGAGTATGTGGAGGCCGCCATGCGCGCGGTGCGGGACGTGGACCCGGAGATACTGGTGCTCACCGCCGCGGGCATCGCCTCCGGCAAGGACGTATACGATACCATCTTCGCCGGCGCGGATGCGACCGGCTCCTCCTCCGGCGTGGCCAAGGCCGCGGATCGCGCAGCGATGGTGGAAGAGATGATCCGCGCCGCGCGGCAGGCGTGGGACGATCGCGCTTCCAAACAGGGCAAAGCCTGAGGATCATATTTCAGAAAGCGAGGAAGAACGGCATGGATTTTAAGGTAGTACAGAAGGAGATCGAACTGCAGTCCCGGGGATGGATCCCCACGTTTCACGACATCTCCCGCGAGGTGATGGAGATCGTCGAGGAGTCCGGCGTCAAGAACGGCGTCTGCACCGTCGTCTCCCACCACACCACCTGCTCGGTCATGGTGCAGGAGTGCTCGCACGACATCGACTCCTTTGACCTTGAATACCTCCAGCACGATCTGCTCGACATCATGCGCAAGATGATCCCGGACTTTGCCGAGGAGCATCAGTATCGCCATCCGGGCCCGATCCATGCGCAGTACGGCCGCTTTGTGGGCGAGCCGGGCGACTACACCTCCATGAACACCGATGGGCATCTGCGCAGCGTGTTCTTCGGCCGCAGCGAGAGCATCACCATCAAGGACGGCAAGCTCGACGCGGGCGAGTTCGCGCACATCTACTTCATCGACTGGGATCATGTGCGCGCGCGCCATCGTCAGGCCAACGTGACCATCATGGGCACGACCGAGGACGTGGGCGACCGCAAGTTCCACGGCGGCGTGACCGTGGACACGCTGCACAAGTACACCGACGAGGAGAAGGCCGACGACGTACACTACACGCTGCAGCTTCAGGCGCGCAAGTACGACAAGTAAACGCCGCCGGAGATATGCACCACGCCGCCGCGCGAACTCTGCCCGGCCCCACGCGGGTCGGACGGGGCGCGCGGCGGCTGCAAAGGGGACGAGAACATGGCGCACAGCTCTCTGAAGATAGACATTCGCAGAAACCGTATACTCGACAGCCTCCGGCGCGATGGCAGGGTGTACATTTCCCGTCTGAGCCAGGAGCTGGGCGCCACGCCCGTCACGATCCGCAACGACCTGTCCGTGCTCGAGAGCGACGGCCGCCTCCAGCGCGTGCCGGGCGGCGCGATTCACGCGCCCCGCGCCGCGGAGGCGGCGGTCGCCGCGCCGGACGAGCGCGCCGCGCAGAAGCGCGCCATTGCCGAGCGCATGGCGCAGCTCGTCCGCGACGGGGACAGGCTGTTTATGAACTCGGGGACCACCACGCTCGCCGTGGCGGAGGCGCTGCGGGTGCGCCGCGGCCTGCACATCGTGACCAACTCCATCGCCGTCGCACAGGCGCTGGGCGTGGAGCCGACGTTTCAGGTGCTGCTGCTCGGCGGCGCGATCAACGTGCAGTACGGCTTTCTGTTCGGCGGCGACACGCAGGAGCAGATCGGCCGCTATCAGGCGGACTGGGCCGTGCTGGCGGTGGACAGCGTGAGCGCCGCGGGCGGCGTGACCACCTACCACCCCGAGGAGGCCATCCTCAACCGCTGCATGATCGAGCGCGCGCATCACACGGTGGTGGTCGCCGACCACACCAAGATCGGCCGCGCCGGGTTTGCGCGCTTTCACCCCGCCGACGCCTCGCTGCGGCTGATCACCGACGCGGGGGCGATCGGGCCGGAGCTGCGCGAACTGGGGGAGCAGGGCGTGGAGATAGACATCGCGTGAGGCGCCATGCGCCGCGCTTGGCGCGGCCGCACGCGCGGCGAAAGGGAGGGCAAACGCATGCACACGCACACAGGGCGCTGTTGCGTCGGTATCGACCTGGGCACGACCAACATCAAGGTCGCGCTCTATGACCAGGACATGGGGCTGCTCGCCCGCAGGAGCTTGCCCGTGTGTTATGAGCGCAGCGGGAATTTCGTGGAGTTCGACGCGGACGCGTATGTGGAGAGCCTGCTCAGCCTGCTCGGCGAGGCGCTGGAGGGCTGCGGCGCGCGGGCGGTGACGCAGATCGCGCTGACCGGTCAGGCGGAGTCGCTGGTGGTGCTGGGCGCGGACATGCGGCCGCTGATGCCCGCCATCTCCTGGATGGACGAGCGCTCCACGCAGGAGTGCGCGCTGCTCGCGGAGGCGTTTGACGCAAAGACCGTCGAGGCCGTCACCGGCCAGATGGCGCTGTTGCCCACATGGCCCGCCACCAAGATCCTCTGGCTGCGCCGCAACCGGCCGGATGTGTTCGCGGCGGCGGAGAAGTACATGCTCTTAAAGGACTATGTGGTCTATCGCCTGACGGGGCGGCTGTGCGCCGACTGCTCGATCGCCACCTTCTCGCTCTATTTCGACATTCACCGCAAGTGCTACTGGCAGGAGATGCTCGAGCGCATCGGCGTGCGCGAGGCGCAGCTTCCTCCGCTGGTGGAGCCGTGTACCACGGCGGGCGAGATGCTCCCGGAGGTCGCGCAGCGCCTCGGCCTGGAGGGCGTCACGCACGTCAACGTGGGCACGCTGGATCACTTTGCCGGCATGATCGGGACCGGAAACGCCCGCGTGGGCACCATGACGCTCTCCACCGGCACGGTCATGGCGCTGGCGGCCATGTGCGCCGAGCCCGCCCCGCGAAACAGCGGCATCGCGCTGCACTACGGCTTTTTGCCGGACACGCATGTGATGCTCAGCGTGGTCGAGAGCGGCGGCGTGAGCCTGGAGTGGTTCCGCCAGCGATGCATGCCCGGCGTGTCCTACGAGCAGATCAATGAGGTGCTGCTGGCAAGGCAGGGCGAAAACCCGCTGATCTTCTTGCCCTACATCACGGGCGTGAACGCGCCGGATTTCGACCAGGGCGCGACCGGTGCGTTCCTGGGGCTTCGGCAGGAGCACGACGCGTTCGACATGGCGCACGCGGTGATGGAGGGCGTCGCCTTCGCGCTGCGCAAAAATTGCGACTACATCGCCGGAAAGGGCACGAAGCTGCGTGAGATCATCGGCACCGGCGGCGGTTCGCGCAGCCCGGTGTGGTGCCAGCTTCAGGCGGACGCCACCGGCCTGCCGGTGCTAGTGCCGCAGGAGCGGGAGGCGGCCTGCCTGGGCGCGGCGATCATCGCCGCCGTGTCCGCCGGCTGGTTTGCCGACCTGGAGAGCGCCATGCGCGCATGCGTGCGCATCGCCCGCCGCTACGAGCCGCGGCCCTCGGCGTGGATGGAGGAGAAGTACCAAAGGTTCTGCCGCGTCTACAGCGCGCTGCTTCCCGGAGGGCTGTAGACGCGCCCGGTCCACCGACGCCCGCGCGGGCGTCAACGTCAGGAGAATGGAGGTATCTTTATGCGTAAGCTGCACGTTGAAAAACTGACCCATGAGGCCTTTGCGCCCTTTGGCACGTTCTACGACTTTGCCGCCCCGGACGGCTACGCGCTGGAGGGCGAGCTGCACCGCTTCTATCCGGATCGCATGCGCGAGGCGTACAGCGAACATGTGGGCTTCTCCCCCATCTGCGTCAAGCGCCCCGAGAAGATGATCGTGCGCGCCGTGGAGTACCACACCCGCACCTCCGAGATCATCTTCCCCCTCAACGACGATATGATCCTGCACGTCGCGCCCGCCTCGAACGGCGTGCCCGTCCCCCACCTGGCCCACGCCTTCCGCGTGCCGAAGCACACGATGGTGCTGATCCGGCCGGGCGTATGGCACCTGTGCCCGCTGCCCGTGGACGCCGACGTGCTCAGCGCCATGATCGTGCTGCCCGAGTGCACCTACGCCAACGACTGCGTGGTGGTCGACCTGAGCGACGAGCAGGCCTTCGAGATCGAGCGGCCGTAGCCGCGCGGGGCGCGACATGCGTCCGGAGAACGGGGCTGTGAAATAACGGTCGTTGTTTTTCACAGCCCCTTTGTTTAGACGGGCACCCATAGGAAAGTAATACTCCAAATTACGAATACGGCATCTGTCAGGCGGGATTGGTAAATGAGATAGCGGGTATTTGATGTGAAGCCAGATACCCGTCATCTTTTTGCCTGTAACTTTGGTATGCTTCGGAAGATATTGCAGTACAGCGCGACGATCCGCGACGGTTGCGACGATGATTCGGACAGCGGCGGCGGTAGCAAAAAGACCGTCGCCATCGTCGCGCATCGTCGCGGGACCTGTCCATCCGATGAAACCGGAGAAGGAATCCTCAATCCAC
>DXVG01000040.1 GCA_019409045.1 Clostridiales bacterium
ACATACTCCATCACCGTGGTGTTCTCGCCGATCTCCCGGTCCTCCATGTAGGCGCCCTGTATGTAGCTCAGGTCCTCCTGCACGCTTGCGACGCCGCCCGCCTCGGCCAGCACGGTCACTTCCTGCTTGCGGGTGACGAGGCTGGTTTCGCCAAAGGCGCTCTGCCGCTGCTCCACCACATAGACGAACCGCTCCTCGCCGCTGCCGCGCACGGCGCCGGAGGGCAGAAGCGTGGTATTCTGCTCCGATCGGTACTGCACGCGCACCTCGTAGCTGCCCGAGAGCATGGCGACCGAGCCGCCCATGTCGCGGATGTCCCTGCGCGAGAGCTCCATGTCGGCGTAGGTCGCGCCCGCAGTGGTCATGCCGGTGGAGTCTATGCTGCCCTCGATCGAGCCGCCGCGCGGCGTGTCGAAGGCGATGTCCGTGCCGCGGGAGACGGCGAGCCCAGCCGAGCTGGTATCCACGCGCAGCACGGGGGCCTCGCTCGCGGGGCAGAAGGAATAGGCGTCGCCGTTTGCGTCGAACGCCTCGCCCACCTTGACGTTGAGCTGCGTGACGTATCCGTCCTCCGGGGCGGTCACGGCCGCGAGCTTTTCGCGCAGCACGCGCAGCTCCACCATGCTCTGCTCCTTCTCCGCCTTCTGCGTTTCAAACTTGCGCTTTTCGGTGATGTAGGCGCGCGCCTCGTCGGAGATATTGTATCGCTCGGCGTCCTGCATCTGCGCCTCGGCCGCGGCGAGCGCCTCGGCAGCGGTCTGATGCGCGTTCCACGCCTGGGCAAGCTCCTCGCTCGCGCCCTCGGGCAGCGAATCGCCGGCCGCCGTCAGGCCCTCGACGGCCAGGCGCGCCTCCAGCGCCACGCGCGCCTCCAGCTCGTCCGACTGCGCCTGCGAAAGCGCCGCGTAGGCGCTCGCCCACGCCTCGTCGGTCGGGCGCAGGCGCAGGCCGCTGTTTTTGCGCTCCAATTCGGCAAGGCCGCTCGCGGCCTCGTTGTAGCTCTCCACCAGCGCGTCCATGTTCTTGTCAAAGTCCGCGATCTCGGCGGAAAAGAGCACGTCGCCCGCCTCGACCTCGCTGCCGGGCTGCACGTTGACCGCCGTGACCGTCAGGGACAGGTTCTGCGCGCCCTCGAGCTTGACCGGCTTGGCCTTGGGGAACACCACCGTGCCCGTCAGCTTCACCTCCTGAGTGAACTTGCCCGTTCTGGGCGCGTAGAGCTTGACCTTGGCCGTGGTGATGGTGCGCACGGTGCCGGAAAAGAACATGCACAGCGCCACCACCACGGCAAAGACGATCAGGCCGCGAACTGCGAATCGTTTGAGCTTCATCTCGTCCTGTCCCCCTATTTGAGCTCCGTAAGCTGTATGCCGGAGAGTATGTCCTTCTGAAAGTAGAGGTAGATCAGCAGCGCGGGCAGTATGTACAGCGCCGCGCCCGCGAATTCCACGCCGGACGGCTTCTGGGTGAGCTGGTTGAACATCACCGACAGCGGCATGAGCTGCTGCTGCTCGGCCAGATAGGCAAGCGGCTGCTCCACCAGGTTCCAGCAGTCCGCAAACGACAGCGCCACCGCCGCGCCGAGGATCGGGCGGCAGATCGGCAGGGTGATGTGCACAAAGCAGCGGAACGTGCCCGCGCCGTCGATCTCCGCGGCCTCGAGCGTCTCCCGGGGCAGCCCCACCATGAACTGCCGCACGAGGAATATGTAAAACGGCGCGAAGCACATCGGAAGGATCACCGCCCACGCGGTGTTCAAAAGCCCGATCGCGCGCAGCGTGAGCACGTTGGGCACCATCGTGACCTGAAACGGCAGGAGCATCAGCATGATCACCACAAAGAAGATCGCGTCCCGCCCCGGAAAGCGGAAGCGGCTCAGCGCGTAGGCCATTGCCGGGATCACCAGCGCCTGCCCCAGCAGGATCGCGCCCGCGTACATGGCGGAGTTGAGCAGGAGGCGCAGCACCGACACGTCCTCGATGAGTATGTTGTAGTACTGGCTGAGCGAGAACACGCGCGGTGCGAGCTTTATGTCCATCCACGCGCTCGCGTCGTAGTTGCCGCGCGTTTCGAGAAACGCCTTGATCTCCGCGGGCGAGAAAAACGAGTAGAGCGCCGTGAGCGCCACCGGCAGCAGGATCACCAGCGCGACCAGCGTCAGAGCCGCGCGCGAGAGTATGTGTCTTTTGCGGAACGTTCGCATCGCGCGCCTCCTAGCTGAGATTCTTTTGCAGCCGCCGCTGGAGCAGGAACAGCACGCCGAAGATGGCGAACACGATGATGGCGAAGCTGTAGGCGGCGGTGGTCACATTCTGATAGTTGAGCTTTGAGAACATGTTGTTCATGTAGTTTTGCAGCGTGTACACGGCCTCGTCGGGGTACGCGCCGCCGATGAAGTAGACCTCCTTGAATATCTTGAAGGCGTTTATCCACGAGAGCACGAACACGAGAAACGCGCTGGGCACCACCTGCGGAAGCGTGATGGAAAACGCCTGGCGGAAAAAGCCCGCGCCCTCCAGCCGCGCGTACTCGTACAGCGGCTCCGGTATGGCCTGCAGCGCCGCGAGGAATATGATCACCGCAAAGCCCAGGTTCTTCCACACGAACATGAGTATGATCGGCACGCGCAGCGCGGGGCCCTCCAGCCACATCACGCGCTCCAGCCCCAGCGCCACCACAAGGCGGTTGACCACGCCGCCGTAGTCGAACAGCACGAGCCATATCAGCAGCATCGCCGAGGACGGCATGAGATAGGGCATCAGTATGCTGTTTCGGAAGAACGCGCCGCCGGGCTTGAGCCGGTTGAGCAGCACCGCCACCACGAACGAGAGCACCCACACAAGCGGCGCGCAGATCAGCGAAAACATCAGCGTGTTTTTCAGCCCCAGCAGGAACATCTCGTTCTGCCAGATGTTTATGTAGTTGTCAAACCATACGAACGCGTTTTTGTAGCTGCCGTCGGTGAGGCTGTAGTAGATGCCGCCGATGAACGGCACGATGTAAAACAGCGTCAGCCCCGCAAGGCCCGGAAGCAGGTACAAAAGCGCGGATCGCCTGCGATTGAACACGTCCCTTCCTCCTCCGCGCAGTTCTCCGGCGCGGGGCTACATGCCCTCGCGCACCATCATTTGCAGCTTGCCGTCGATGGCGTGAATCATCTCCTGCGCGGTGATGAGGCCCTCGATGTACTGGCTCTGCTGGGTAAAGAACACCTCCGCGCTCTCGCCCGAGATGCCTGCGTTGCGCACGGCGACGACGCAGGGCGCAAACCGGCGGTAGCGCGCGATGCTCTCCTGCGTGGCCTCCCACGCGCCGACGCGCAGAAACTCCTCGCGCTCCTCGCGCGCCTGCGCGAGCATCTCCTCATAGGCGGCCTTCTCGTCCGCGCCCGCGCTCTCAAGCTGCCCCTCGAGCGTGGAGATCTGGCGGTCGTAGTCGGCGAGGCTCGCCTCATAGGACGCGGAGCGGACCGGCTCATCGCACTGCGGCGACAGGTGTATGCGCATGAGCGGCTCCATGTTGTCCGCGACGCTTTCCAGGAAGGCGACGGCGTCCTCCGGGTTGTCGGAGTAGGGGTTCAGAAACGCCAGCGTCAGCTCCGCCTGCATCAGCGGCTCCACGTCCTTGTCGAGGCGCAGCATCAGCGGCTCTGTGCGCGTCCCGCCCTCGCTCCTGCTCGCGGAGGCGTCGCAGTAGTTGTAAAACAGCGCCTTCGTCTCGCCCTGCGCGGCCTGTTGCAGCTCGTCCTGCTCGTCCGAGTCCGCCAGCCCCAGCGCGTCCCAGTCCACGCCCTCGAACGCCGCGAGCAGCGCGCGGAACATGGGCGTGTCGAATGCAAACTCGCTGCCCGGCTGGGAGATATGGGCGACATATTCCGACATCATGCTCGAAAACAGGTCGTAGCGCAGGCCGTCTTTGTCCATGCCCGCGTCGAACAGGCTCATGCCCGGCTGCTGCGCGGCCCTGGCGGCGAGCGGCTCGAGCGCCGCGAAGAACTCCGCCCAGGTCTTGGGCAGCTCGTCCGCGGTCATGCCCAGCGCCTCGAGCGCCTCGGGCGAATAGCCGCAGCCCCCGCTCAGGTACATCCACACGGGAACGGCCACCGGCGCGCCCTCGCGCATGCAGACGGCCTGCGCGAACGGATAGAAGCTCTCCATCAGCGCGCAGAGCTTGTCGCTCCGGCCAAGCTCGGCCATGTAGCCGCGGCTGAACACCGCGTCGTACTGCGGGCTGGAGGTGCTCACGCAGTAGACGTCCACCGAATCGGAGCGGTTCATCATCGCCTGCACGATTTCCTCGGTGGAATCGACCAGGCGCACCTCCACCTCGCCGTGCGTCTGCGAAAACGCGCGAATGGCGCTATCGAGCGTGGCGCTGTGCCCGTTGTGGATCGTCAGCCGCCTCTGTGCGCGCAGCGCGGGGTCGGTGTTCCGGCGCACGAGGCACTCGCCGTCCGCCAGTATGTACATGCCCTGCGCCGTCACGACGGGCACGACCTCGCAGGAATTGGCGGATATGGCGCAGACGGCCTGCGCGCCCTCCACATCCAGGCCGGGCGCGGCGCGAAGCTCGCCCTGGCTGCAATAGTAGAGCGTGTCGGCGTCCTCGCGGTAGGCGATGCCGAAGGCCTCGGCGTCCGCGGCGGGAAGCGCGCACAGCTTTTCTGCGCGGCCCGCGTCCATGTCCACGCTGTAGAGCGCCGCCTCCATCTGCTCTCCAGCCCATGCCGTACACAGCATCAGCCACTTGCCGTCCCGGTAGGGGCACAGGCCGTTCACGCTCTGCTGCGGGTCGAGCAGCTCGGCGACGGGGAGCGCCTCGGTCTTGCCGCTTTGCAGATCCGTGCGGGCGAGGAGCGCGTTTTGCGCCTCGTCAAGGCCGAGGAAGCAGAGCGCGCCGTCCTGCGCGAAGGGGAAGCGGATGGCGTTTATGTACTCAAAGTCGCCGTCGCCCGCGATGAGCTCCCGCCAGTCGAGCTGCGCGATGCGCTCGCCGGGAGAGGCGCCGTCCGCCTCGCTCAGCGCGAGCTCGCACAGGTACGCGCCTTCCAGCGTGACGAGCGTGTCCGCGTCCTCCCCGCTCCCCTCGGTGCGCTGCCGCGAGCTTGTGACGGCGACGCACATGCGGCCGTCCACCGGGCAGAGCGCGTGGTACTCGTACTGGAACGCGTCCCCGTCCTCCTCGGGCGCGGGATAGCTGTTCAGGGGGTAGCGAACGGGCTGCGCGCCGTCCGATGCGAGCAGGTACACCGCGTCGTATCCGAGCACATACAGCGAGCCCTCCAGCTCCGAAACGCAGCGCACGCCGCCGTCGAAGCCGTCCTCGCCGCTGCGCAAAAGCTCGGCGTCCCCCGGCGCGGCGAGCGCGCCTGCGGAAAACACGGCAAGCATCCATGCGAGCAAGAGCGCAAATACCTTCTTCATCTTCACTACCTCCCTTTTTCGTCCTTCGGCGTTTTTTTGCGGTTCTCCCGCGGTCAAAGGCGCGCCCGCCCCGAAACGGGACAGGCGCCTTGCTTCTCCCTTCGGTTTTCAGGCGATCTCACATGCCTTCGAGCATGATCATCTGCAGCTTTCCGTCGATGCCCTCGATCAGCTCGTCGGCGGAGATCATGCCATCCAGATACTGCTGTTGGAGCGTATAAAACTCCGTGGCGCTCTCGCCCGTCAGGCCCGTGTATCGGGAGACGACGATGTGCTGCGCGTATTCGCGGTAGATGGCGATGCTCTCCTCGCTGGCCTCCCACGCGCCTGTGCGCAGATACTGCTCGCGGCCCTCCCGGCTCTGCTCGAGCAGCTCCTCGTAGGCGGCCCTGTCCGCCCCGTCGGCCTCCTCCAGCTGCTTTTCCAGCGTGGCGATCTGCTCGTCGATGGCGGCCAGGTTGCTCTCGTAGTAGCGCGAGCGCACGGGCTCGTTGTTCTCGGGCGAGATGTGTATGGCGAGCAGGGGCTCCATCGCGTCCACGGCGGCCTCCAGAAACGCGATCGCATCCTCGCGGTTCTCGGAGTAGGGGTTGACAAACGCCACCTGGACGTTCTGCCGCAGTATCGGCGGATCGTCCTCGCTCAGCCTCAGAAGCAGCGGTCGCTCCTGCCTGCTGGCTGCATAGCCGTAAGCGGATACGGAGGCGTAGTTGTAAAACAGCGCCTTTGCGCCCTCCCCGCCGCCGATCACGGCGACGGAGGCGACCACGTCCTCCTGCATCTGCTCGGGGTCCGCAAGCCCCAGCGCCTCCCAGTCTACCGCCTCAAAGGCCGCGATGATCTCGCGGAACACGGGCGTGTCGAACGCAAATTCCCGCCCGGGCTGGGAGATATAATCGAGGTATTCCGCGAGCATGATGTAAAACAGGCTCGTGCGCACGCTCTCCCGGTCCATGTAGGACTCGAACAGTGTCACGCCACTGTGACCCTCGACCTTCCCGGCGAACGAGGGCAGGCTCTCAAAGAACTCGGTCCACGTCCCGGGAAGCTCGTCCTCGGTCATGCCCAGCGCCTCAAGCGCCTCGGGCGAGTAGCCGCAGCTCCCGTTTGCGTAGGCATAGACGGGGATGGCCACGGGCACGCCCTCGCGCACGCACACATCGCGCACGGCGGGGTAACAGCTCTCAAGCAGCGCGGCGATCTTCTCGCTTGCGTCCAGCTCAGCCATGTAGCCGCGGTTGAACACCGCGTCGTAGCCCGGGGAGGCCACGTCCAGGCAGTACACGTCCACCGTGGAGGAGCGGTTCATCATCGCCTGCACGACGTCCTCCACCTGATCGACCATGCGCACCTCCACGTCCCCGCGCATGTTGGTAAAATCGTAGTAGGCATCCTGGATCGTCTCTGTATACTGGTTCTGCACGGTCAGGCGCTTCTGGGCGCGCTGCGTGGGATCGGTGTTGCGGCGCACGACGGTCTGATAGTCCGCGATGACGTACAGGCCGTCGTCTGTGAGCAGGGGCGCGATCTCCGCGCTGGTGACGGGAACCGCGGCCACGGACTGTACGCTCTGCGCGTCCATGCCGGTCGCCACGCAGACTTCGCCCTGACAGCAGTAGTACAGCGCGTCCGCGTCCTCGCGGTAGACCATGCCGAAGGGCAGCGCGTAGCCGACGGTGGGAAACGTGAAAATCTCCTCGGCCTCGCGCTGGTCGATGTCCACGGCGTACAGCTTCGTCTCGGCGGAGTCCTCATTCCAGCGGGAGGCCGTGGCCAGTATACTGCCGTCTCTGTAGCCGCAGATCGTGCCCAGGCCCTCCTCGGCTGTGAGCAGCTCGGTCGCGTATGCGATGTCGGTCGAGCCGTCCACGAGGCTTGTGCGGGCGACGAAGGAATTGCCGCTTTCGTCATAGCTTGTGAAAAAGAGGGCGTCGCCCTGCACAAAGGCGTTGGCGATCGAGTTTATGTACTCGTAATCGTCGCCGATGACGAAGTCGAACCAGTCAAGCTCCGCAAGCTCCTCGCCGAGCGTGGCGCTCTCGCCCTCGAGCGCGAGCTCGTACAGCCACACGCCCTCCACGGTGGCAAATGTCTCCATGTCCTCGCCGCTTCCGTAGAGCTCGTTGGTGGTCTCGGAGACCACGACGCACAGCTTGCCCTCCCAGGCCAGCAGCGCATGATAATCGCGGGATGTGTAAGTGTCCTCGTCCTCCTGCTCGGAGTTGACGTTCAGGTCGTATCGCACGGGCTTTGTGCCGTCGGCTGCGCAGGCGTATACGCCGTTGTAGGTCAGCATGTAGATCTGTCCATCCAGCAGCGTCATGCCGCGCATGCTGCTTTCAAAGCCGTTCTCGCCCGAGCGGAGCAAAAACGCGTCCCCCGGCGCGGCCAGCGCGCTTGCGGGCAGCAGGGCCATGGCGCACGCGATGACGATCGACAAAAGTTTTTTCATGGGACAATACCTCATAAGACAATAGATCTGTTTTCAGGCTCGCCCGGCGGGCCGAGCCTCTATTGCGCCTGCGCGGCGTCGGCCGCGTCGGCTTCGCCAGCCTCGCCGGTCGCGTCGACCTCGCCGGTCGCGTCGGCCTCGCCGGTCGCGTCGACCTCGTGGCCGTCGCGCGTGTAGACCAGCACGGTCATGCCCAGCCGCACGCTCGCGTCGGGCGTGAAATCGACATAGGCGGTGTAGGTCGGCTCGCCCGCGCTCGCCGTTGCGGTTTCGCCGCCCTCCGCGCCGCTGGAAGCCGCGGACGCGGAGAGGTAGGAAATGCCGGAGACGACGCCCTCAAAGCGCGTGGCGCGGTCCGGGTCCCAGTTGAACTCTATGTCCACCGGCATGCCCTCGCGTATGTATCCCAAGTCGCTCTCGCGCACCTGCATCTCTATGCGCGTGCCCTTGTCCGGGTAGATGGAGAGTATCTTTCCGGCCTTCTCCACCGACGAGCCCGCGGCGGCGTCCACCGAGGCGACGATGCCGTCCACCTCGCAGATGATCTGGCTGCCGGGGGCGTAGAGGCCGTCGAGCGTGCCGGTGACGGTCTCAAACAGCAGCTCCCCGCGCTCGACGAAGTCGCCGTTTTGAACGTGCATCTTCAGTATGCTGCCGCTGCCCTTGATGGGCACCACCTTCGTGGCCGCGACCGTTCCCCGGCCGATGCGCGAGGACTCGGCGTAGTCCCCGCGGCGGTAGATGTTCACCGTCTCGCCCATGTAGAACTCCCCGCCGGTGACCTCCACGTTGTATTCCCCGGCCTTCTCGCCCATGCCGGTGACCACGCCGGTGCCGCGGTGGCTGCCGTCGGAGGTGCACTTGAGGTAGACCTCCTCGCCGACGTGGACGAACTTGTTCTCGCTGCGGTTGTACGCCTTTTCGGTCGAGGCGGCGAGCGTGTACTTGTTGGTCGGCTCGATGAACAGCACCGCGCCGTATCGCTCGGTCACGCCCTCGGTGACGTCGCCCTCCTTGCCGAACACGCCCGCGACGTGCCCCTCCACATCCGCGTACACGCGGGTGGTGCGCACATCGGCGAGCACCTGGCCCTGCTGCACGCGCTCGCCCACGCGCACGTTCACATCGTCCACCACGCCGCCGAAGGGCGCGAGCACGAACTGCGCCTCCCCGCCGGTCACCACGCCGTCAAACGCCATTTCCGCCAATGCCGCGCCGCCCAGAATCGCCAGCGCGAGCAGGCAGGCCGTCAGCGCGCGAAGCCGCTTCATGCAATCCCCTCCTCCGTATCGGCGTGCCCGGCCTGCGGGTGCTCCTGCGGCGGCCACGCGCCGAAGGGCACATCCAGAAGCTGCGTCGGGCCATAGTAGAGGTCGTAATAGTACATGGAGCTGGTCTGGTCCGCGTCGAGCGGGTAGACCTCCTCCTCCACCTGCGCCTCCACGGCCATCTCGCCCGTCTCCGGGTCGAGCGTGGAGCCGCTCATCCAGATGGTATAGTCAAACTTGCGCGTGGAGACGCCTCCGGCCTTGAGGCGCGTGTACTCCGTTCCGGCGGTGAAGCCGGCGGTGGACAGCGCCGTGACGCGGTCGCCCACGCGAAACACCATGTACTCCACGCCGCTGTTGAACAGCATGCGGTAGACCGCGCCGTTGAAGCGCCACACATAGGCGTAGTCGCCCTCGAAGGCCGGGTCGAGCTCGGCGGTGAGCAGCAGCGTGTCGGGCCCGTCCCCGGCCGCGTGCGCGTCGTCCCCGGTCTCGTCCTGCGCGTCCTCGTCGCCCGGATACCAGAGCTTGAGCCCTATCTCCTTCCAGCGCGCGAGCGCGGCGGTGAACATGGCCTCGCCCTCGGGCGGCTGCGCGCCGTCCACGGCGTCGTGCTCCAGCGTGAGCGCCAGCGGCGCTTCGCCGACGGTCAGGCGGTGCATCGGCTCTCTGGAGACGGTCAGCTCCAGCGCGTCATAGGGCGTGGTATCCACATCCTCGTCGCCGGTGTGCTTGATGGAAGTCCCGCTCCCATCCCCGCTGCCGCCTCCGCCGCCACCGCCGCCTCCGCCGTAGCTGGGGATCTC